>JAPZAP010000130.1 GCA_027460585.1 Candidatus Methanoperedens sp.
AAGAAAGTTGGAATATATGCTGACAAGTTGATAGCAGAACAGCTTGATAATATAATTTCGCAGTTAAAACCGCATAATGCGATACTTGTTTCCGACGGGGCGGAAGATGAATCCGTACTTCCGATCATCCAGTCCAGGTTAAAAGTTGATAGTGTTCATCGAATAATCGTAAAGCAGCATGAGAACCTTGAAAGCACATATTATATAATCAAGAACGCTTTTAACGACCCAAAGATATCACACACGTTTTTCGTACCCATCGGGCTTGTTTCACTCATTTATGCGATCTCATTATATTTTAACCGCCCTGAGGTCGCGCTCATGGCAATATCCGCATCAATAGGACTTTACATGCTTTATCGTGGAACAGGACTTGATGATGCCGTCAGTGGCTTCATAGCCTCGATGACAAGATCTTTATACGGAGGAAAAATCACTTTTATTATGTACCTGGCCGCCGTAATACTCTCCTTAATAGGTACAGTGCAGGGTGGTATTGCTCTTTGGAATTATTATAATGAACCCATACTTATGGGTTATCTTGTCCTGTTAATGGGATTTATCAATGCCTCAATAGGCTGGTACGTCCTGGCAGGTGTGATGGTAAATATCGGGAAGATCTTTGACCTTCAACTTGCCAAGGAAAAAATAGGCAGGCACTGGTCACATCCATTCTTTGTCATTGCAACAGGGATTTTCTTATGGTCGGGAAGCACATATCTTCTTGTGATCAGGGAAGCGATGGACAGCTATCCAATCGTCAATAACGGATACCAGTTCGTGTTCGGGAGCATGGCTATTGCAGTATTGACAGCGGTTGCAGGAGCATGGATTTCAGCAAAAACAGTAAGACATAGAAACACAAGGCGCTGAATTAGTCATTCCGGTGTCTTTCCATAGCTTCATCAAGTGTTAACTCTCCTTTTGCGACCTTCCTCGCCAGCAACCGCGGGATGGTAGAGCGCCCGTTGGAGTATTCCCGGCTGGTTTCCTGGATGACCCTCACCTCACCGTTTGAAGGCTCTATGAACTGTTTTCCCACGATCTTCCCGGGAATCAATGCAATATTTATTGCTGCTATAATATCAGATATTACCTGGCCGTGAACCCCTTTTCCAAAAACTGGTGTTGTTCCGGTTTCATCAACCATTTCGACCGCAAGGCCAAGATCAAGTATCCCGTTTATTAACTGGGAACGGATGAGTCTTGCGCCGTGGCCAATCCTGACTATGATTGTCTTATTCCCAAATTCCTTCATGATCCGTTTTATGAGAGGGCAAACATCGCCAACTGAGACGTGATGGACAGATATTGTCTTATTATTCCCGACAACCGCAATTCCAGGATATTTTCCCGGATCTATTCCTATTATTATCTGTTTGAAGTCTTCACCAAACAATATGGAAAGCGCTTTATCCAGGGTCGCCTGAGGTCTATTGTCAGCAATGAGTATCCTGTCATGACTGAAATCAATCCCTTCAGATTCCCTGTCAGTAGTAATTATTACACCGACATGTGGAGGTATGCGTTCTTTGGGATTGAGAACCAGGAGGTTCAATTGGCGGGAACGTGCTTCCTCGATAATAGAATGATATACCGGAAAATCATCGGTGACGAGGGCTATTGTTTTATGCATTTAAATCCCCTCCATTATAATTGTTTTTGTGATGCAAATATATTCTTTTTATTATTATGAGTAATTGTATATTACCTTTGTCGCTGGAGGCACAATCCTAAAATCCAGTGATTTAATAATTTTTCACAACAAAAAACAGAATAATCTGGTAACAAATGAATCCACATAAATCGCTTCCACTGAAAAACAGGTCTTTTTAGAACTAAAGACGAAAATTATCCGACACGGGGGCTGGATATAGTCAAATAGTCAAAATAAACCGATAGGCACAGCTACCATAATATGAAAAATCACAAAAATACATCTCAATAATTTATAAAAGGTATGAAAGCCATAAATA
>JAPZAP010000131.1 GCA_027460585.1 Candidatus Methanoperedens sp.
AACCTGGACTGGATGATCGGAAGTACGGATTCATCTTCCGCCCCGTCGGAAACAAGTATCGCATTATGCGGTTTTAACTGCGAAATTATATTATCAAGCTGTTCTGCTATCAACTTGTCAGCATATATTCCAACTTTCTTGTCTCCCGCTATTGAAACTATTTCAACGTCATTTTCTTTTGCTTTGAGCTCATCATAGACATTTATGCCACCGAAGATCGTATTGATATCAGAATCTTCAGGGTCAGCGGCTGCAAGTCTAACCGCAGCATCAATGTTCGCGGCGCGCCCGATTATCGGACTTGCGACTTTTGCCTTTTCACCCAGATCGTTGTCCCTGTCAATACATATGATAAGCGTATGCATTGTACACTGTTATCGTTACGTTTATATAAAAAGCCTCCGAATCGATGGACGTATAAGCAAGGTTTTTAATAATTGAAGTTATAATGATAATATATATCATTGATTTGGGCCAAATGGTAACGGGGAAGGGTAAATGTTATTTAACAATAAAAAAATTCTGCTCATATTAATTCTAATGATTGTCGGCTTGATAATTGCATTATACGCCATGTCCTCGACAATTGTGATGAACGGATTTTCAGGTGTTGAGGATCAGGATACCCGACAGAATGTTGAGCGAGTCATTAATGTCCTGTCGGATGACCAGTCCGGATTAAACAAAACCGTGAACGATTGGTCCCAATGGGATGAAATGTATTCCTTCACATTAAACAGGAATGATAAATTTATCACTTCTTTTCTTTATGATGAGGAATTCGGGTTACTCGACGTCAATCTTATAATGGTCGTTAATTCTTCAGGCCAGATCTTCTTTGTTAAATCCATAGATATAGAAACCATGCAAAAAATGACATTCTTAAATAGCTCACTTCAAAAGCTTGTCATCCAGGATGGGGGAACAGAGCCTGTTTTTTCCGGAATGATATATTTACCCGAAGGTTTGATGATGATAGCAGGAAGACCCATCCTGACCAGTAATGGAAGCGGTCCTTCCCCCGGGACGCTTATCATGGGGCGTTTCTTTGACTCCAGGGAGATCAATGAGCTGGCAAATACGACCCGTCTGGATATTTCAGCAAGTGCATACAATGATCAAAAAATGCCAGCCGATTTCCAGGCAAAACTCCCTTTGTTCAAAAAAGATACGAATATTGTAATCGGCCCATTAAACGAGGAGATAATTGCCGGATATACCCTAATTCGTGATATTTATGGGAATCCGACTCTTGTGCTGCGTGTAGATATGCCACGCTTCATATATAAACAGGGACGGGAAAGCCTGAATTATTTTTTAGTTTCACTTCTTGCAGTCGGGCTGGTTTTTGGCGTAGTGGTGGGATCACTTTTAAAGAAATTGACATTATGGGAGTCGATAACTAAGGAGAGTGAAGAACGATATCGTACATTAATAGAAACGTCACCTGATGGAATATTCCTTCTTGATGTAAATTCGAAAATAACTATGGCAAACCAGATGACTGCCGCATTGTATGGATATGGGATATTAGAGGAAATCGTTGGAAAAAATATCAGTGATATGATCATCCCCGAAGACAGGCAAAGTGTGCAGGATATCATACATAGGGTTCTGGAAACCAGGTCTGTTCAGGGTATTGAATTCACTGCACTTAAGAAGGGCGATCAGACTTTTTCTGCCGAAGTAAGACTGTCATTAACTCTTGATGTAGAAAAGAAACCAAGAGCTATAGTTGCTGTGGTGAGGGATATCACCTATCGAAAGAAAGTGGAGGCATTGTATCTTGAAAACCTGCGCCTTGAAGCTGCCGATAAGGCAAAGAGCGAATTCCTGGCAAGTATGAGCCATGAACTTCGAACTCCCCTTACTACGATCCTTGGTTTTTCGGAACTTATGAAGCGGGGGAAAGCAGGAAAGCTGGCCGAAAAACAGGAGCGTTTCATAGATAATATTTTTACAGCAGGTACATTCCTTCTAAACCTCATAAATGAAATTCTTGACCTGAGCAAGATAGAAGCAGGAAAGGTAGACCTGGTATATGAAAAGGTATCCTTGCCGGAAACAATAAAAGAGACCCTTAATCTCATAAAAGAAAAAGCAAGGGAAAAGAAAGTGCTTATTAATATGGATTTTGACCCGGAACTTGGGTTCATCGAAGCTGACAAACAGAGGATAAAGCAGATGCTGTTTAATTTGTTGAGTAATGCTGTAAAATTCAGCAAAGAAGAAGGGGGAGTCGTAACAATAGCTACAAAAAAGGAAGGTGACAAAGCCATGATATCCATCACTGATACCGGAATCGGTATCAAAGAGGAAAATATTGGAAGGCTCTTCCATAAATTCGTGCAGCTGGAGCCTGAAACTAAGCAAAAATACGGGGGAACAGGCCTTGGGCTTGCAATAACCAGGCAGCTCGTGGAACTTCACGGCGGTGAGATCAGGGCTGAAAGCACTTACGGGAAAGGTAGCACGTTCACATTAATTATTCCAATAGAGGTGAAGAGGGAAAATGCGTAAAAAGGTAGGAATAACCGGGTTGGAAAAACAGAATGGAACGTTACTAAGGAAGAGAAATGAGATTAAAGAAAGTAACGTCCGGGATAACGCACACAGCTACCTGAAGAGAGAGGAAATTGTATCCTCTGAATTGAAATGGCAAAAAACATTCGATGCGCTTAACGATTCAATATGCCTTCTGGATATGAAAGGAAAAATATTGCAATGCAACAGGGCCATGTGTGATTTCATGAAAATGCAGATGTCTGATATTATAGGAAAGACTTGCTGGGTGCTTGTACACGGCACAGCAGGTCCCATCGATGGGTGTCCGGTCGAGCGTATGAAGGAGACACGCAAGAGAGAAACAATGCTTTTATCTATTAACGAACGATGGTTCAATGTTACTGCCGATCCGCTATTTGATGAAACGGAGGAGTTGATCGGGGCCGTTCATATAATCCAGGATATCACAGGGCGAAAGAAAATTGAGGAAGAGCTGCTGTCAGAGAAGGCGTTTACAGAAATGATCATTGATAGCTTGCCTGAAACATTTTATATGATTGATCATGAGGGGAAGTTTATCAGATGGAACAAAGCGATTGAGGAGTTGACCGGGTATCCTGCTGAAAAGCTGCGGGGGATGAATGCCCTGCAAATCATTCATGAAGACGATCGCAAGCTGGTATCGAAAAAGATCCAGGAGGTTTTCGAGAAAGGATCTGCGCATGCGGAAGTAAGAATTATTACCAAAAACGGAGAACGAATTCACCTGCTTACGGGAAAAAGGATGGTCATTGGAAAAGAAATGTATCTTATAGGAAGCGGGTTAGATATCACCGAGCGCAAACATACTGAAGAGGCACTCCTTCAAATATCCGATCGATTGAAGCTTGCCACCAGTGCTGCCAAAATCGGCATCTGGGATCTGGATCTCATTAACAACAAATTGGTCTGGGATGACAAAATGTATCAATTATACGGTATAATGAAAGAGAGCTTCTCCGGAGCATATGAAGCATGGGAAGCCTGCCTTAATCCGGACGATCTGATTCAGGAACGTGAAAAAACACAGATGGCATTGCGGGGTGAAAAGGAGTATGACACTGAGTTCTGCGTCCTCTGGCCGGACAAGTCTGTCCATTATATTAAGGCCAATGGAATGGTACAGCGCGACTCTTCGGGGAGGGCAGTCCGCATGCTGGGGACGAACTGGGACATCACAGAGATTAAAGAGGCAACAAAAGCCATTTCGGAATCAGAATTAAGATTCAGGACTCTTCTGGAGAATGCGAGAGATGGTATCCTTGTGGCAGATATCAATACCAAAAAATTCATTATGTCAAATAAGATGATGTGTATGATGCTGGGTTACAGCCCTGTGGAAATAAGAAGTTTATCAGTGGTGGATATTCATCCGGAAAAAGATCTGGGAAGGGCTCTGGAAACTTTTGAGAAACAGGCGAAAGAAGAACCTGTTTCAAACACAGACATTCCTGTTAAAAGAAAAGACGGAACTGTTTTTTATGCAGATATCAACACTTCCCTGATCAATGTTGGCGGAAAAAAGTATCTCTTGGGATTATTCCGGGATACAACCGAGCGTAGGAGGGCTGATGAGACATTAAAGGTAAGTGAAGAGCGCTACCGGAAACTGGCTGAAGCGGCGCACGATGCCATATTCACCATTGACTGTGACAACAACCGCATTCAATATATAAACAGTTTCGCGGCAAATAATATGGGTTTTCTCCCTGAAGAAATAATTGGACAAAAAATCGAAACGATTTTCCCCTCTGAAAAAACCGACCTGATGAAACAAAACGTACAAAAGATCTGTTTGAAAGGTGAACCATTCTATACAGAGGAACGCATTTCACTCCAGAATCAGGAACACTGGCAGAGCTCATGGCTGGTGCCAATTAAAGATACTGCGGGAAGGGTGAATGAGGTTATGGGCATCAGTCGTGACATTACAACGATAAAGCGAACTGAGGATGACCTGAGAATCGCAAAGGTCGAAGCTGAAAGCGCCAACATGGTGAAAACCAATTTCCTGCATACAATGAGCCATGAACTTCGAACACCTTTGAATGCCATACTTGGGTTCTCAGAAATGCTCAAACATGGTGAATTGAACGAAAAACAGAAGCATTTTGTGGATAATATTATTGAAGGAGGCAAAAATCTGCACAATGTTATAGGGCAGATACTGGAAGTAGTCAGGCTGGATGAAGGGCAGTTGGAATTGTCCATTGAAAATATCCCTGTCCATGAAATCGTTAACGAGGTACTCAGCGTTATTAAGGAAAAAGCCACGGTAAATAATATAATCATAAAAATAAATATTGACCCCAGGCTTGAGTATATACAGGCTGATAAACAGAAATTGAAGAAAATATTAATCAGTCTTCTTGATAATGCCGTGAAATTCAGCAAACGTGAAGGGGGAATTATTAAAATAAATATAAAACAAGACAAATACGCTGTAAGATTCTCGGTTTCAGATACCGGAATAGGGATAAAAGAAGAAGATATGACAAATCTTTTCCGGAAATTCACACAACTGGATTCGGGAATGAACAGAAAATATGGAGGAATCGGGATAGGACTTGTGATCGCAAAGCAATTTGTGGAGATGCAGGGTGGAACGATAAAAGCTGAAAGTAAGTACGGTGAAGGAAGTACGTTTACTTTTACACTTCCGATAGCAATGAGAAGAAAGGAGAAATATAATGACAAAAGCACTTGTAGTTGAAGATAATTCCCTGAACAGGGAACTGATATTTGAATTGGTCACAGAATGTGGTTTTATTGTTGATACTGCGGTAAATGGTGAAGAAGCGGTCAAAAAAGCGCAAAATGAAGTTTATGATCTTATCATCATGGATATTGAACTTCCGGGAATGGACGGAGTTGCTGCAGCCAGGTTAATAAGGAGTAAGCCCGATCATGAAAAAACGCCTGTGATCGCCTTAACGTCATACGCAATGTATGGGGACAGGGAGCGATTCCTCGGTGAAGGATTTAATGAATATGTTCCAAAGCCAATAAATGTGGATGATTTCGAGGAACTTTTGAAGAAATACAAGAAATAGATCTAATTAGGTTTTTCAAAGCTTCATAATTACCTTCGCACCAGGGCTGTCAACATTTTGGGGTTGGAGGCTATCATAAAATATTTGAAATATAAAAAACCGCAGATAAACACAGATGAACGCAGATTTATGATAGCGTATTACGATTTATAATATTGTATCATAAAAAGATTTTACACTCACTTCGCATCCAATTTTATAAATAGACAATCGTTTTATTTAACCAACGATATTTAGTCACTTATTACCTAAAAGTGAAATCTATTATGTTCTCAAATATATTATTGTGCGGCGGTTATAATGACTCACATTGATCCATCACACATCGCCAGGTGCGCGCAACTTGCCATGATCCTTGAGGTTTCTGCAACGCCCAAGCCTGGCAATATCGACCGCGACCACAATTACCCAGGCACACGATTTGAGCATTTCCTGGCAAGCGCAGTTGGCGTGTATCCAATGCTGGAGAAAGCGGCGATTTCAAAAACAGGAATCGGAAAGCTCATTTATGACTCCGTAACAGAAAGCAGCAAATGGCAAGGCGGCGGAAATACGCATTTCGGGGCATTCATCCTGCTCATTCCGCTTGTAATGGCTGGAGGACGGTGCGGGAATAAAAAGTGCCTGGAAGAAGAGGTTTCAAAGATAGTCAGGGAAACGACGGTGGATGACGCAGTTAATTTTTACAGGGCTTTTGCCAGGGCAGGAGTGAAAGTTAAACCAGTTGCTGACCTTGACCTTAAAGATACGGATTCTATTGAAAAAATAAAAGCACAGGGATTGACGCTTTTTGACCTGATGGAATTATCCGTAAGTTACGATATGATAGCAGAGGAATGGGTAAATGGTTTTGGGAAGACATTTGAATGCTCCACCTTGATCCAGGAGAAAATCAGGAAATATGGCATAAATGATGCTGTGGTTCTTACTTTTATGGAGCTTTTATCAAGAAACAAAGACACATTTATCCGTACAAAATTTGATATAAAGAAAGCAGAAGAAGTTTCAATGCGCGCAACAAGCATTCTACAAAAAAGTGATATGGCAAGAATTAGGAATGGCATTTGCCAGTTTGATGAGGAACTATTGAAGGAAGGAGTAAATCCCGGCTCAACCGCTGATATTATCATCGCAGGGCTGTTTGTTTCGCTTTTTGAGGGGATGAGATTCTGATAGATATCGAAGAATTCGGGATACATGAAGGAATATCCGAAGTGATCTTTACGACCATCTCCCCTGACGGCGTTCCAAATGCGGCGCCTATTGGTTTGCATATGAAGGATGGAAGGTTTTTTGCACGAATATACAACTCAAAGACTCTGGATAACATATTGGTTAAAAAAGCGGCTGCTGCAAATATCGTTGATGACCCGGTTTTATTTGTTCAGTCGGCGCTTTCGGATATCCAGCCGGATAACTTTGAGTTCGAAAGTGGTTTTCCGGTTCTTAAGGACGCACTGGGATGGATAGTATTTGATTGCAAATGCAGGAAAGGTGAGACTATTTCAGTCGTTGAGCTTTCGCCTGTAGAATCTAAAATCAAGCGGCGACAGATCAAGCCCATAAATCGTGGTTACAATGCAGTAATAGAAGCGACGGTTGAGGCAACGCGATATGTTGTTTTGAAGGATATAAAATATCTTGATCGAATCGAATATTACGATACTATTGTCCAGAAATGCGGCGGTTTCAGGGAGAAGGAAGCGATGAAGCTGCTTTTTGACCTGATCGGGGAATAGGCCGTTTCTTATCGTGCTATTTCTTTTTTAACGAATAGAAAGTGTAAAAGCATACCCCAAACGTGCGGTTTATTTTTCAACTTTATTTTCTGATTTCTCTAGATGATCTTGGCAGATATTTCTGGATGGTACTACAATTATATGATAATAATTAGTATTTGATTATATTTTAAATGGTAATATCATCATTTCAGTCATAATTATAACCTGCAATAATTTTTAGTATTTTGTAAACCAAAAATTAGCGTAACGTATTTATGCTATTATAATAGTTTTATATTGGAGATAGTTCCTCCCCAGGCATTACCTTCCAAAGTCATACATTAATTAGTTATTTAATAGTCATATCTTCAATTTTTTTTCTTAATTCTCTTAGTTGAAGAACTTCTACATCAAAAACATCTTTAAAAGTTAAAGCGGTTTTTTTTGATGTTTCTCCTGCATAGACCAATACATCACCATCCCTGATCTTATCTGTATCTATAAATTTATCAAAAAATTGAACAGAACCTCCAAGACTGTGTGCGTATATTAGAACAGCATTGTATGGAGGCATACGTTGGATCACGTCTCGAAATTTTTTAGGTTTTTCTGAAGGTAGTTCTGTTTGATTTGGAGGAAGCACTTTAGATACGGATCCCGCTTTTTCAATTTCATCAATAAGCAAAAACACAATTGGGTGAGCCAAATATGGACGAATGTCTATGTGGTCATTGTTGTACCATTTATATTTTGAATACAGACTATAATCAAGGAAACGGCAGTCTACATCGAAAGAATAATCCGACCATATATGCTCTACATTTTGTGGGGTTAATTTTCGATATTCTGGTTTAGCTGAATATAATTTTGCATCAGTTAAAAAAGCAATGATATCTGCGAAAGAAATGAATGTGTTGCATTCATCGCCTCTAGGAAAAATTTTAGGGGTACTGATGGAAGCCAATTCATCCCATGCAACAGTTGCTCTCGAATTGAAGGTATCAATAAATATTTCATGGTTCTCAGATCTATGACGTCTCATGAAGTTCCAGGCTGTAATATATGAAAACATGGGCGATAAGTTACGCAAAAAATCTGAAGTGTTAATTGTTATTTCCGGAGATTTTGACCCCCCGACCGCAACCGTAGGATGTGTTGCAGGTGGTAAAATAACATAGCTTATATGAATTAAATCTATGTGTTCTTGTAATCTGGTAACCAAATTATCACAAAATGGAATGGCTTTTGTAATCCCAATTTCCTTTTTTAAATGAGATGAACAACATATCGGGAAAGTAATAGGCACCTCGAATTTTAGTGATAATTCTTGTATATTTTCTAAATAGGCTTTATTAAATAAATCTGCGTTTTTAAATAAAACTCCCGCACCAAGTGGAGTGTAAAAACCTTTGTTTTTAGTGATACTTATTTCTGGATTCTTAGGGTCAGGTTCTTCTACTAATTTAGGACGGTCAAAATCTTTTGCGTCAAAACTCATCAAGCCCATATAGATATTCCTGATTTACAAATGATGTTTATTAACATATATTCTCCATCATGTTATATTTCGCTCATAAAACCATTCGCAGATATGGCAAAAGCCAAAACAAAAAGTATTTACCACATAAAATCCGTTTATTGTTTTGAGTACAACGGACTTATGAGCAAAATTCTTTAAAGGATTTGCTTCATACTTCTCTTTTATTACATATATTATATACATTTGTTTACTTTTAGTTTTCACCTTCTTGTTTACCATGTTGAGTAATACTTCAAAGCTTATAATGGTTTTTCAAACTATATCTGGATACTAATCGAACATTTTGTTATCATATATATTATCTAATATGGTCACAACATATTCATGCCAGGTATCAAATTTTACCATTCAATAATCGATATGTATAGACTATTTTTATGTAAAAGATGCTGTTTCGCTTTTAAATGATTCTATTCAAATTGTTGCTATATTATCCCATTTATTGGACACACAGTAAATAGATTGCAAAAGTCATCTTTCAGGATAGTTTTACATGATGATATACTAGTATTATTAAGAAGGAAGGTCTGAACCCTCCACTCTCATTGAATATACCCTCATGTTTTGCCTTAATATTCACAAATCAAGACGGGCAGCGAATGTCAACCCCGGAGATTTGGATATCTGAGAGGATGGAAAAGCCAGAGATCCCGTAATCTCTATGGTCGTCCTCCTTACCCCCAATCTCTCATTTGGCTATAACTTAAAATTATACGCCTTTTTTCAAATGCCCCCTCGCCGCCTCTGTGGTCTCCCTGCCCTGCGGCGTTCGTTTGATGAATCCTATCTGGATAAGATATGGTTCATATACTTCTTCGATAGTCCTCACCTCTTCCCCGGCTGATATTGCGATGGTCTTTACCCCAACCGGACCTCCCACCAAAGACTTAAATATTAATTATGCAATAGAAAATCATATTAATTGTAGAACCTATTCACTAAGAAAAAATGTAAGTCGGCGGATTATGGTAGAAAAACAAGAAAAGAAAAAAATATTTTGTGGAACCGAACCGAATAGTGTTATTATAAAAATTATGGGGTGTGACCTAAATTGTCTGGAATGTTAAATTCATGGATATATAGCATTAAAAATCTTGCCGGAAGAACTCTTTTGAGGTTCTTTGTTATTGCTTTAATTCTCGCTTATGGCTTTTCTGTTACTACTGAATATAACACTTTAAAGCCGGTTGTGTCGGATTTTTCGATAAAATTGGTAAGCGGTAATATACCTTTGAGCGCACCGGGCGTGAACCAAAATATAGGAGAACAAATCACGGGGAATATAATCGAGTATTGTAAGACCAATGATAAAGTCCTAATTCCGGGCTACGAAGGTCTTACCATAGACTGCAAGGATGTGCGGGCAAATGGGGCTTCATCAGCATTATCGGGATTATTAACTGAAACGTTGATGAAAGACTACTATAAAGAATATAATTGCTCAGCGGTCGGTTGTTTGGCGAATATCGTTCTTAATAGAAACCCGGGAGATATGATGTTTATTTTTTCTTCGAAGATGAATCTTTTTGTTAAATCGTTGATTCCGTTTCTGTTTTTAGGTGTCCTGTTAAGTTTAGCAATACTTGCATATACTATAAGAGAAAAATTCGGAATATTTAAAGAGGTCGGCATAACCTTGCTCAGTGCCGCTGGTATTCCTTTTTTAATATTAATGCTAATAATATACAAAGACCAGATTCTCGTGTCAACAGGTATTTTATCGGGTAAAGAAGACTTCATGCGTACTGCAACAACTTTCCTTTCAGGGCCAATCCAGAGCGTGGTCAATCTGTATGCATATCTTTATGGAACGGTTTTTATCATCGGATGCGTGTTAGCAATTACAGGATACTATGGATTAAAGAAAAATCCAGAGGTCAGGGAGAAGAAAGAGCAGATGTAAAAACGTAGTGCCAAGGCACTATAAGTTTTAAAAAAGGATCATACTAATAGACACAACCATTCCGGTAATTCAGGAAGGCAGTTTTTTTTTCATTATTTGGCTTAGACCCTGTTGTTACTTCACTTAACCCTAAATTATACACCGTTTTTCAAATGTTCCTTCGCCGCCTCTGTCGTCTCCCTGCCCTGCGGCGTTCTTTTGATGAATCCTATCTGGATAAGATATGGTTCATAGACTTCTTCAATAGTCCTGACCTCTTCCCCGGCTGATATTGCGATCGTCTTTACACCGACCGGACCTCCTCCGAAATCCCGCGCAATTATGCCAAGGATCTTCCTGTCAAGTTCATCAAGCCCAAGCCTGTCTATCCCCAGCATGGTAAGCGCCGTATCCGAAACATCCTGCGTGATCTTCCCATCAGCCCTCACAAGAGCAAAATCCCACACGCGCCGAAGCATCCTGTTTGCAATGCGCGGCGTTCCCCTGGATCTTTTTGCGATCTCATTTGAGCCATCTTCAGTTATCGGGATATGAAGAATAGAAGCGCTGCGTGATACGACTTCCACAAGTTCCGGGACTGAATAAAGGTTTAGCCTTGAAATGAAACCAAACCTGTCACGAAAGGGCGAACCAAGAAGCCCGACCCTTGTGGTTGCCCCGATAAGAGTGAATTTTTCAAGTGTGAGTTTAATTGAGCGCGCGCTTGGTCCTTCACCAATCATGACATCTATTTCGTAATCCTCCATGGCCGGATACAGGATCTCTTCGATGACGGAATTGAGGCGGTGTATCTCATCTATGAAAAGCACATCCCCTTTCTTAAGGCCGGTCAGGATCGCTGCAAGGTCTCCTGGTTTTTCGAGAACCGGGCCTGAAGTGCTTTTAATATTTACTCCCATCTCATGGGCAATGATATGGGCAAGTGTTGTTTTCCCAAGGCCCGGAGGTCCTGAAAACAGGATATGGTCAAGGGGCTCGCATCGTTTTTTTGATGCTTCAATGAATATTTTTAACGACTCTTTAAGGGCGGCTTGCCCGATGAAATCATCAAGCCTGTTCGGGCGGATTGTGATATCTTCTTTTTCCTCATTCAGAGAGGCGGGGGTTATGATTCGCTCTTCCATTTTAATTATCAGATGTCTTTTTTAGATTATACCTTTTCTGGCATCCAGGAGAATCTTGCACTTTTCGACTGCCTGGATCTACATGAAAAATTTTCATCCAATCCTGTAAATCCTGTCCTAAATTTATAAAATTGTATAAATTAATTTATAGCCCTTCCGTAAAACCCAATGCGACGCCATACGTCATCGGTTAAGGGAGACATTCTGATAGAACGCGGATTGCGCGGATGACGCGGATACGCGCGGATATTGGTTTCCGTATTCGATTATACTAAATTTGGAAAAGCTATCTTATCATGTTTGCTTTAGGATCACATATTAGCATAAAAAAAGTCCAAATCGGCATTCCAAGTCCCCCAATCAAATCAAACTCGAATCAGAAATATTTTAAAGAATTTCTCTGATCTTTCCTGCCGTCCTCTCTAGTTCTTCGATTATAGGATCAAGATGTGCATCATTCGTTGCAATAACAGAGATCAATGCCTTTGAACCTGCTGAAACCGTGATCATTTTCCCGCCATCATAATCCACGATCACATGATTCGGATTGACTCTTTCAAGCCTGTTAGTGACTGTTTCCGCTGCCCTCAACATAGCAGATGACATCAAAGTCATGGTTTCCAACCCTTCATTCAGGTTTTCATCGAAAAGGTAGCCATCACGACCTGCAAGTGCTATCATTCTGACTCCATTTACTTTCTTCAGGTCTAAGAGGACATTACTATAAATATCTGATAATTTTCCCTCGTTCATATTACCCCAATAAGTCTTATACCTCCTATAAGATAAAACTATCGGGACAATATTCGTATCCGTTTTTTACAGTCCGGTAAAACGTGAGTTAATATGTAACAAAAATAAAATTATCTCCTTAACTTTACTTCATCAAGAAGAAACGGTGGATTAAATACGCCATTTTCTGTGATGATCGCTGTCACATATTCCATGGGTGTGGCATCAAAAGCCGGATTATAAACATTTACCCCAAGTGGAGCGATCTGGTGCTTTCCAAAAAACTTCAATTCTTCAGGGTTCCTGAGTTCTATTTCTATCTCATCTTCAAACCTTTCAAAATCAAACGTAGACACCGGCGCAGCAACATAAAACGGCACATTGTGTTCTTTTGCGATGATTGAATGCGTATAAGTCCCAATTTTATTAAACACTGCATCCTGGGTTATCCTGTCCGCCCCCACGATCACACTGTCAACCATCCCTTTTCTCATAACATGACCCGACATGCTGTCCGTGATAAGCGTTACAGGGATCTTATCTTCCATCAATTCCCATGTGGTAATGCGGCTTCCCTGGTTAAGGGGGCGGGTCTCACAGGAAATTACTTTTATGTCCTTTCCCTGCGCGCGTGCAGAACGGATGACACCAAGGGCTGTCCCCCAGTCCACGCATGCAAGCCTTCCGGCGTTGCAATGTGTCATGACGGTATCCCCGTCTTCCAGGAGGGCTGCACCGTGTTCTCCAAGCTGCATGTTCTTTTCCACATCCTCGTTCGCAATTGTTTTTGCTTCATCAAGGGCGAATGACCTGACTTCTTTGACGTTATTTGCGTCTTCTATTGCTTTTAAAGTTCTGTTAACTCCCCATGACAGATTTACAGCTGTTGGTCTTGTCGCGATTATAGTGTTTGAAGCGCTTTCTACATCCCCCAATAAACTATCTAATGTCGATGCGTTGCTCCTAAAAGCAGAAAGGGCAACTCCAAATCCTCCCGCGGCGCCAAGCGCTGGCGCCCCGCGAACTCGAAGTGTCTTGATCGCTTCACATAATGAATCGATCGTATTGCATTCTATGACTTTATATTCCCCGGGCAGGAGTGTCTGGTCTATCATTACAATATTGTTTTTACTATCATTCCAGTCTATTGTTCTCATTTGAAATCGATTTTCTTATCGTGCCGCCGATATTTAAATACTGCCGTCCGGAACCATGAAAATCAGTTTTAAAATAATTATTAAATATATTATTTTTCAGCACGCAAATTATTTATAGAACTACAAACACTTAGAAACATCTTCACTTTGGAGGTAATTCATTATGGCAGGACAATTAAGCGGACAGCCTATTATTATATTAGACAAAGACAAAACAAGAACCCAGGGAAGGGATGCCCTAGGATTTAATATTTCTGCGGCAAAAGCCGTAGCGGATGCAGTTAGAACAACCCTTGGTCCAAAAGGCATGGACAAGATGCTCGTTAATCCCGTCGGGGATATCGTTATCACAAATGACGGCGCCACGATCTTGCGGGAAATGGATATAAAACACCCTGCAGCAAAGATGATGGTGGAAGTCGCCCGTACCCAGGAAGATAAAGCGGGAGATGGAACCACAAGCGTGGTCGTTCTTGCAGGTGAGCTTTTAAGCAAAGCCCATGCACTTGTTGAACAGGGAGTTCATCCGACAACTATCACAAGAGGTTACAGCCTTGCTTCAGTAAAAGCCCTTGAGATCCTGGATGATATCGCGATCGATGCCTCAGAGGAGGTGCTTGAAAATATCGCAAAGACAGCACTTACCGGAAAAAGCGCAGACCTGGCTCTTGATTCATTAGTCAAGCTGTGCGTTGAGACCGCAAAGTCAATAAAAGATGGCGGAAAAGTGAACATCAAGGAGAATATCAATATCATCCACCAGCGCGGGGGAAGCATAAAAGACACAAAATTCATCCACGGCCTGGTCATTGACAAGGCAAGGGCGCACAAGAATATGCCAAAGCGCGTTGAAAATGCAAGAATAGCCGTACTTGATACCGGGATCGAGATCGAGAAGACACAGGTGAAATCAACTCTCAAGATTAAGTCTCCCGAATTGCTCGCAGAAGCAAGGCTTGAAGAAAGCAAGCTCGTTGAGGAGAGAGTGGAAGCTCTTGCAAAAAGCGGTGTGAATGTTGTATTCACTGAAAAAGGCATTGATGATCATGGGATGCATTTCCTTGCAAAGAAGGGCATTTTTGCAGTCAGGAGATGTAAGGAAGAAGAGATAAAGAAAATAGTAAAAGCCACAGGTGCACGCGTTGTTTCAAAAGTGGACGGGGTCGGGCCCGAAGACATTGGCAAAGCAGCGCTTGTTGAAGAACGTGGCGTTGGCAATTATAAGATGGTCTATGTGGAAGGATGCGAGAATCCAAAAGCGGTATCCATCCTGATATACAGCGGAGCAGAACATGTCGCTGATGAAGTGGAGCGCGCTCTTGATGATGCGCTTCATGTCGTAGGTGTAGTGATCGAAGATGGAAAGATCGTCGCAGGTGGCGGCGCGCCGGAAATAGAGATGGCTACAAGGCTTCGCAAATATGCGAGCACATATGGCGGAAGGGAACAACTTGCGATCATGGCATATGCTGACGCACTTGAGGAAATACCAAAAGGTATCGCTGAAAATGCTGGTCTTGATGCTATAGATATCATAGTTGACCTGAGGAACAAGCACAATAAAGGTCAAAAGACAGCGGGCTTGAATGTATTTTCAGGGAAATCGGAAAATATGCTTGAGATCGGGGTCATAGAGCCTCTCAGGGTAAAGACCCAGGAAATAAAATCAGCTACCGATGCCGCCGTTATGATATTGAGGATAAATGATATCCTTATGGCAAAGGAAACTGGCATGATGGATGTCAAGCCCGAACATACCGCAAATTTCTATGACGGTATCCAGGCACCAGATGTGAGTGAAGACTAACATTAAATAGAATAAAGTTTAATTTAATAAATACCAGAAAGTGAAAGGGGTATTGTGTAGCATGAATTGGAAATCCAATTTTTTTGATTTCTTAATGGAGACGTTTATTTGAAAACAAGCCAGAATAATAACATTGATGAAACCGCGGAAAAAACGGAAATGCCCGATGTTGAGGAGCAAGAACCTGAATCAACAGAGGAAAAACTCCAGAAAGAAATCGATAATCTCAAAAAACAGCTCATAGACGAAAAAGACAGCTATCTTCGCCTGAACGCTGAATTTGACAATGCCCGGAAAAGGGCAGTGAAAGATCATGAGGAGTTCATAAAATATGCATCTGAAAAACTGATACAGGAATTTATCGACGTATTTGAAAGTCTTGAGCGGGGAATTGAAAACGCAAAGAAGGCAGATAATAAAGATAAATTGATCGAAGGAATGGAACTTGTATATAAGAAATTCAAGGCCGTGCTTGAAAAAAACGGTCTTGTCCCTATCAAAGCACTGGGTGAAAAATTCGACCACAACAAGCATGAAGCGATGATGCAAACACTCACAGACGAGTGTAAAGAGGATACAATACTTGAAGAATTTGCAAAAGGTTATATGTTAAATGGAAAAGTCATTCGTTATTCTAAAGTCAGAGTAGCGAAGTTTGAAACTCCAATTATATCAAAAAATTTGAACGGAGTTTCAAATTTGAAGGAATCAGGAAACGAATCGGAAATTGAAACAGAAAATGAGGTGAAATAATGGCAAAGATAATCGGAATAGATCTGGGTACAAGCAACTCAGCAGCAGCAGTAATGCAGGGGAATAGACCGGTAATTATACCAAGTGCAGAGGGAGTATCCCTTGGCGGAAAAGCATTCCCGTCATATGTGGCATTCACAAAGGACGGCCAGAGGTTGACCGGGGAGCCAGCACGGAGACAGGCCGTAACAAATACTGAAGGTACAGCATATGCATTCAAGAGAAAAATGGGAACAGATTACAAGTACAGTATTCGCGGCAAGGATTACAGGCCGCAGGAACTTTCAGCTTTCCTGCTCCAGAAAATAAAACAGGATGCAGAAGCGTTCCTTGGTGAAAAAGTTGAAAAGGCTGTAATAACAGTTCCAGCATATTTCAATGATAACCAGAGGCAAGCCACTAAAGACGCAGGAGAGATAGCAGGGCTTGAGGTTGTCAGGATCATCAATGAACCAACAGCGGCATCACTTGCTTTTGGTCTTGATAAAACCGGCGAACAGAAGATCCTGGTATTTGACCTTGGGGGAGGCACACTTGATGTAACCCTGATGGAGATGGGCGGCGGCGTATTTGAAGTCAAATCCACTGCAGGCGACACCCAGCTCGGCGGCACTGATATGGATAATCTTCTTGTGAATCATATCGCAGAGGAATTCAAGAAAGAACATGGGATCGACCTTCGAAATGACAGGGTTGCAAACCAGAGATTAAGGGATGCGGCAGAGAAAGCAAAGATCGAACTCTCCACAACTCTTACGACCGAGATAAACCAGCCATTCATAACTGCGGATGCAGGCGGTCCTAAACATCTTACCATGACTCTGACGCGGTCAAAACTTGAAGAAATTATCCGTCCCGTCATAGACAGGTGCCGCGCTCCCCTGGAGCGGGCAATATCAGACGCAAAGGTTACAAAAGATAATATTAACAAGGTAATCCTTGTTGGCGGACCTACAAGAATGCCCATTATCCAGAAATTCGTTGAGGATTATGTAGGAAAGAAAGTGGAAGGGGGCGTTGACCCCATGGAATGCGTCGCAATGGGCGCAGCCATTCAGGCAGGCGTGCTCTCAGGCGAAGTAAAGGATATCCTGCTTCTTGATGTGACGCCGCTTACCCTTGGTATTGAAACCCTCGGGCATGTAATGACAAAGCTCATAGACAGGAATACCACTATTCCCACTCGCAAGAGCCAGGTATTCTCGACTGCTGCTGATAGCCAGACAACTGTTGAGATCCTGGTGCTTCAGGGTGAGAGGGCAATGTCTCACGACAATGTGACCCTTGGCAGGTTCAACCTTGTAGGTATACCGTCTGCGCCGCGCGGAATCCCGCAGATAGAGGTTACTTTCGACATAGATGCCAACGGAATTCTTCATGTAACTGCCAAAGACCTTGGAACAGGCAAGGAACAGAAGATGACCATCACAGCGCCTCTTAAGATGGCTTCGGGTGAAATCGACCGCATGATAAAAGACGCTGAAAAATTCGCCGAGGAAGATAAGAAGCGAAAGGAAAAAGTGGAACTCCAGAACCAGGCTGATACGCTTAT
>JAPZAP010000132.1 GCA_027460585.1 Candidatus Methanoperedens sp.
AATTTTGAGTGAATATCAGGAAAAAGTTGCTCCGGTAAAAGTCGGAGAAAGTTATGATGTATCGATAGATGATGTTGCTAAAGAAGGCGACGGAATCGCAAGAGTAGAGGGCTTCGTGATCTTTGTGCCGCAAACAAAAGTCGGCGATAAGGTCAAAATAAAAGTCAACAAGGTAATGCGAAAATTCGCGATCGCAGAAAAAACGGCATAAAGTCGTTTTTCTGTTTTTTCTTATATTTTTTTAGCTAGTTTTTGTGTATTTTTTCGTCCGTTTTTGGTGTGTTTTTTCTTATATCATTAAAAAAGTTCATAAGTGAGTACTTAACGCGTTCAGGCTCAACGTCAACGATCTCGGAGCTTTCTTCTTTCGGGAAAAATTTAAAGACGGAATATTTACCATAGCGCTTCTCTGATGCAGACGTATAACGCCCATCAAGCAGCACTCTTGCCCCATAATCTTCAGGAGAACGAACCACACGCCCAAGTGCCTGCCGGACTTTCCTTATGGTCGGAATTTCAATGGCGTATTCCCAGCCGTGCCCGAATTCAGATTCATAGGCAGATTCGACAGCGCGAGTCCTGTCATTCAAGGCAGGATATCCAACGCCTACGATGACAACAGTCCTTCCCCTTCCATGTTTATAATCAACGCCTTCTGTCAGCGTTCCCCACATATATGATATAAGCACGGCTTTTTTCCCGGATTCGCCCAACCTGAAAAATTCATCCCTGATGGCCTGTGCTGAAACCCCGACCTCATCAAGGAATACGGGAACATCGCATTTTATCCTGTTCTTATACTGGGTAGCTTCAAAAAAGCTTGGGAAAAATATGATTACATTCCCGTCAGATTGCTCAATTATATCATTAAGGACTTTTGTGATGATCTCTTTTGTCTGGGGGTTGTCCCTGTCCTTAGAAAAAAGAGCCGGAACAGAGACCGCTATTGTAAGGCGCTTTTCCTTCGGGAAAGTGAGCCCGAAAGATAATTCACGCGTATCCCGTGTAATCCCAAGAGTAGTTTTTATGGTTTCAAAAGGAGCAAGCGTAGCTGACATAAGGATGGCTGAATGAACCGAATTGAATAACGGCGCTGTGACATTTTTAGGGATACAAGTAAATAATTCAAGCCTGCCTGATATCTCAGAATTCTGCCGCTTCACGTTCAAGATAGGATAATAACTTTTATCGTTTGAGAATTTGACATAATCCGTAAGGAAAATTGCCGCTATTAAACTACTGCATATTTTCTTGATCGGGCTTTTCCCTTCATTGAATTGTTTTTCATAGAACGCATCAATTTTCAACCCGAAACTTCTCAAATGTTCGATGGATTCACTAAGTTTTTTGATACCCGCTTTTTCCAGTGCTGCCATAAGTTTTGCCCTGAACATATCAGTGCGCTCCTGCGGGTCAGCTATTCTTAGGTCATACCAATCCTTACCTATTCTTTCACGTTTGCCAAACTCCTTGTCAAGAAGTATATTATATGTCGCTCGTATGGTTTCAAGAAGGACAACGAGAAGTATTCTGGCATCATCTGAAATATCAGTATCCCCGTTCCCTTCGATCTCATCAAGAGCCCTGTTAAGTGTATATTCGGTGAGGGTCATGGACGAATGGGAACGCGCGGCGGATTCGATGTTGTGGGCTTCATCAAAGATCGTTATTACATCCGGGAGTCCTTTATCAAGCCAGCCCAGGACATTCGTGCGGATCTCTTCATTAAGAAAATGGTGGTAGTTGCAGATCAAAAGGTCAGCTTCTTTCATATACCTTTTCAGAAGCTCATACCCGCATGTGTTATTCGATAATGCCCAGTCTGCGACTTCTTCAGGTGTGCGCACACCTGCAAACAGCCATTCACGAAAGTTATCTGTATCGTTTTTTAGCAATTCAAGAAGCATGTCGCATGAGTTTTTCTGTGTATCATGCAGCAGCCTTTCTTCCCTGTCAACCTCAGTGCTTAAGTCCCTTTGTAACTGGATCAAAGTTGGATCTTTATCCCTTTTTAGCTTATCTTTTACCGATCTGATTTCGTTTTTTAATTGCCCGAAGTCTTTTTCGTGCTCCAGCAATTTATAAGTATTTTCTCTTTTCGCACTGCAGGTATCATAATCCATGTTGGGTTTCGGGCACATCAGCATTTTGCCTTTCAAAACAACGACTTTAATATCGCTTTGTTTTCGGATTTCCCTGGCTTCCTCAATGAATTGGGCCATCTGCTGGTGGACGTTAGTAGCAATAACCACGGTTTTTTTCTCTATTTTCCCGATCTGAAGGGCTGGAGCAAGGGAACTCAGGGTTTTACCTGTACCGCAGGCCCCCTCGAACAGGACAATTTGCTTTTTGAGGAGGGCTTCATGGATTGCATTCATGGCTTCCAGCTGGTTTGGATAACATGATTTCTTTGGAAAATAGCGAAGGAAGTCCTGTTTCATCAGCGCCTATAAGATTTTGCATGATATAAACTATAGCGTAATTTAATAAACTATTATCTGAAAAATTCGAAGCTTTTTATTATTTTACTTGTTTATATTGGTTATAATTGAACTCTAGTAGTACCATTGTGCTATTAAAGTAGCACCAGCATATATATTGGTGCTAATGATAAGCATGTATAGCTATGAATAGCATCACTATAAATATTGGTGCATATCATAATTGTGGATAGGTGTGGATAAATATGAAAAACATAAAAATATGGGGGCAAAAATGAATTCGATGGCTGTAGTAAGAGCAGATGATGTGTCGAAAGTGAAAATAGCATTATACGACCTTATCAGATACGCAAATTTGACATTTTCGGACCAGGCCAGGAAATTGGACCCAACTTTTGCAGATAACATTCTCACGCATATAATGAAAAGTCCTTTAAGAGCGTGCTGTACGTCCGCTGCGATAGTTCCTCTTGAAGACCAGGCAAGCGTTGCCATTGGAAGGCTTCGAAAGATCCATCCGCCGGCGCACGTAATAATTGTGAGTCCGAGGCATGAGATTTACCATGAACTGGTAAATTATGTAGACATATTGCCTGAAATTGACCTCACATTCGATCAGAATGTTGTGTTTGAACCGGTCAGCGAAATGGCTGAAGTTTAGTACAGGTTTGAAAAATTATACACCGAACTCGTAAGAACACCTCTTACAAGAGTTCGTCTATTTAATAATAAATGCAGTAACGTTTTTCATAGTATTAATTAATTTTACACGACAACATTTAACAATTTTTAATTATGTCATATTAGCATTTCAGCTAAAAGAGACTGGTTCGACTGCGTGTGCGATATGTTTCTATAAACATAACGTTATAACAATTATCGAAATGTTTAATACAACTAATCCTAAAGTACAATAAAAAAAAACAAATTGCCGAATAAAATAAAAGTAGTACTATACTAAATTGCTTTTTAAATGAGGAAGTAATTTACATAAAAAAAAAGAGGGTGCAAGATGACATTAAATGCAATACTGATAACTGGAAGAACGATAAACCAGGGAGCAACTATTGAAAACAAGACGTCCTCGGACTATCAGGAAGCGACTGCCTTGTGTGAATTGAACTCTAAAGATATTGGTCTCCTGGGGATCAAGCCCGGAAGCCGCATATCAGTCAAAACGGATCACGGTGATGTGGTTGTAAAATTAAAAGAGAACAATGGAAATCCTGACGGGCTGGCGTTCATTCCAATGGGCCCATGGGCAAATGCCGTAGTTGATCCTGATACTAAGGGTTGCGGGATGCCGGGATTTAAAGGAATTAAGGCACGTTTAGAGCCTACGGATAATAAAGTATTATCAATGAAAGAATTGATCGCGAGGTATAAGTAATGACTATAATAACAGATGCACTTTGTCCGTTCTGCGGCTGCGTGTGTGATGACCTGACAATTATTGTGGAAAATAACAAAATAACTGATATTAAGAATGCCTGCAAACTGGGCGCTTCGAAAATAATGGGGCATCACAGGATAAAAGCCCCGATGATGAGGGCGGATAAGAAATCAGATTTCAAGGAAGTCTCTTTTGATGAAGCCATAAATGAAGCAGCACAGATACTTTTCAAATCAAAAAGACCTTTAATGTATGGATGGGCTTCAGCGCTTTGTGAAGTCCACAAAAAAGGCATCCTATTGGCAGAGGAAGTAGGGGCAATTATAGACAATACGGCAACGGTGTGCCATGCGCCTTCAACGCTTGCAGTTCATGAAAAAGGTCTTCCGTCAGCAACCCTTGGCCAGGTAAAGAACCGTTCAGATGTTACAGTATTCTGGGGAAGCAATCCGGTGCATGCCCATCCAAGGCATATGGGACGATATTCTGTTTTTGCAAAAGGATTCTTCCAGGAAAAAGGAAGAAAAGGAAGAAAGGTCATAGTGGTAGATGTAAGAAAGACAGAAACAGCAGCAATGGCGGATGAATTTGTCCAGTTGCAGCAGGGAAGCGATTACCTTGTTATATCTGCTCTTCGCGCCATACTTTCAGGGCATGCGGATGTTGTGCCTGAATCGGTTGGCGGTGTTCCAAAAGAACAACTTGTAAAACTCGTAGATACACTGAAGGCTGCAAAATTCGGTTCGATCTTTTTCGGTATGGGTCTTACCCAGAGCATATCCCGATACAAGAACATAGATAATGCCATTTCGCTCATAACTGAGTTGAACGCATTTACAAAATACGTAATATCACCCATGCGTGGGCACTATAATGTCACTGGTTTCGGCCAGGTATGCACATGGGAAACTGGTTTTGCTACTGCTGTGGATTTTGCCCGCGGGGCGCCGTATTATAATCCCGGTGAGACCGCGGCGAACGATGTTCTCCTGAGGAAAGAAACAGATGCAGCGATGATAATAGCAGGCGATGCAGGAGCTCATTTCCCGGCAGATTCTGTCCGCCATCTTGCAAGGATCCCTGTAGTCCAGATAGACCCGTACTGGAATCCCACAACAGAGGTCTCCAATGTAGTCATTCCGGTGGCAATTTGCGGCGTCGAGGTTGAGGGGACTGCTTACAGGATGGATGGTGTATCCTTGCGGATGAGGAAGATGATTGAACCCACACTGCCGACGGATGTTGAGGTTCTTGATAGGATAACAGAAAGAGTGAGAGAATTAAGGGGTGAATAAAATGGAACTTCTTATAAAGAACGGCGCGGTCTTTGACCCGGTAAATGGCATTAAGGGTGATAAAACCGATATTTCCGTAAAAGATGGCAAGATCGTAAACAATGTGAGCAGCAAAGCCACAGTTTTAGACGCGGGAGGACGGCTTGTTATGGCAGGCGGTGTTGATGCCCATTCCCATATAGCGGGGGCAAAGGTCAATGTGGGAAGAATGATGCGCCCTGAGGATAGCAGATCAGGTATTTCACCCAGGACAAAAATAACAAGACCCTGTACAGGATACACGGTGCCCAACGTCTATGCCATGGGATATCGCTATGCTCAGATGGGTTATACTACTGTTTTTGAGGCTGCGCAGGCTATTATGAAAGCGCGGCATACGCATGAGGAACTCGAAGAGATCCCGATCATCGACAAGGGCGCGCTCACTCTTTTCGGGAGCAACTGGCCTACAATGGATTTTGTGCGCGAGAAAAATATGGATAAGCTTGCTGCTTATGTTGCATGGGGCCTTCTTGCAAGCCGCGGATTTGGCATCAAATGCGTAAACCCTGGCGGCGGCGAGATGTGGGGCTTTGGCAAGAACGTGACGGGTCTTGATGATGTCGTTCCGAGTTTTGATGTAACACCAAGGGAGATCATTGTATCTTTGATGAAAGTCAACGAGATGCTGGGACTTCCACATTCAGTGCATCTGCATTGTAATAACCTTGGAAATCCGGGAAATTATAAGACTACTCTTGCAAGTATGGAACTTGCAAACCAGGTCAAAGCCAGCAAGGACAGGCAGGTAATGCATGTAACTCATCTATTGTTCAATTCATGGGGAGGAACCAACTGGGGCGACTTTGAATCAAAAGCCGATGAGATCGCCAATTTCCTGAACAATCATGATAATATTACAGGTGACATGGGACAGATGATATTTGGTAGTGCAACTACCATGACCGCAGATGGTCCCAAGCAATATGCCAATGCAAAATTATTGCATGCAAAATGGAGCAATGGGGATGTTGAACTTGAAGATGCATCCGGTGTTGTTCCTATTTATTATGTAAAACAGATTTCAGTTCATGCCATAATGTGGGCAATAGGTCTTGAACTAGCTTTACTGACAAAAGACCCGTATAAGATGCTTTTGACCACTGACCACCCCAATGGCGGTCCGTTCGTCAATTATTCGGAGGTAATATCACTTCTCATGAGCAATAAGAAGCGCCAGGAAGAGATCAAGACGGTTCATGAAGCGGTACACGCAAAAACAAAATTGCCCGGGCTTGATCGTGAGCTTGACTTTAGCGAAATAGCCATCATGACAAGAGCTGGTACATCAAAAGTGCTGGGGCTTCTTGATACGAAAGGGCATCTTGGCGTTGGCGCCGATGCGGATATTTCAATATATGACATCAAACCTGACCAGATCGACCCGTCAGTTGAGCATGCAAAGATAAAAAGCGCATTCTCATCCGCTGCTTATACGATAAAAGGCGGCCAGGTGGTCGTGAAGGATGGACAGATCACAGCAACACCCCTGGGAAGGACATACTGGGTCGATGCAAAAGTCCCGCAGCAGCATCACGATGAAATGATGAAGGATATAGTCAGGAAATTCAAGAATTATTATTCGATACAACTTGCAAATTACATGGTGCAGGATGAATATGTCTCTCATCCGCAGGTTATAAAAGCGGGAGCCATTCCAGTGGAGGTGAATTAAATGCAGACAGTTACTATAAAACCCAGGAAAGAGATAAAAATATCAGTTGAGGCTGAGAATATCTCGCCAGATAAATTCGGCGGAAAAACTGAAAAAGAGATACAATCACTTGTTGCATGGATGGGAAACCAGAAGACCACCCTCGGAGAGCTATTCTCGGTAAAAGTGGAAGGTTCCGGTCCTGCCGCAGACACAAAAATTGTACTTGAAGGAGATTTTTCACGCGTTAAGAGGATCGGCGAAGGAATGACTGCTGGCCTGATAATGATAAATGGCAATGTTGACATGCACCTTGGCGCAAAGATGAGCGGCGGCAAGATATCCGTAAAAGGAAACGTTGACTCATGGGCAGGAAGGGAAATGAAAGGCGGTGAGCTTATCGTTGAAGGAAATGCAGCTTATTACCTTGGCGCCGGATATCGCGGCGAGTCATGCGGTATGCGGGGCGGTAAAATTACCGTTTTGGGCAATGCTCTTGATTTCGTTGGCGAGCACATGTGCGGCGGTGAGATATTCGTGAAAGGCAATACAGGAATCCTTCCGGGATTGAGCAACAATGGGGGAAAGATCGTGATCGGAGGTAATACCAGCCGCCCTGGAAGCGAGATGTCAAAAGGCACAATAATCGTGAATGGAAAAGTGGATGAGATGATGCCTGTTTTCAAGCTTGAAGGCGATGAGGCTGTGGATGGTGTTACATATAAGAAATATACTGGTGACGTTATTGGAAATGGGAAAGGCCTGTTGTATGTAAAATAACACACATCGGTCGTTGAATAGAAATGGATGACACGGATAAACTGAAACCTCAGTTTTCGGTATAGGGCATGCTTTGCATGCCATTATTTTGATGATTCGATGGATTTTCATGGGATGTCATTTCAAAGTCGGGTTAAAACCGTTTGATTTTTTAAAAAAAAAACCTGCCGCATAAAATCGATAAATATATAAACTGTAAACTCGTATCCTAATTATACCCAAATTGACACCAAATTGTTACCAAATTGGGAAAATGGATAGGATAGGATGTAATGTAAAACAAAGCGTTTGTGTTATTCTTATTCTTGACATATCCAAATTGGATTTTGGGTTAATAGAAAATATGGATAGGATGTGAAACTAAATATGAATGCGCAAACAACATTAGTCCTGATCTCAATATTAGGCGTAGGACTATTTGCCCTCCCTCAAACAACGGCTTTGTTTTCGGGACAACATAGTTTTGTCAATATTGACGCAACAGGAAACCAAATCGACTGTGTAAAATGTCACGGCGATGTAAATGCTGAATTAACATCTGTAGCTTCAGCACCACATGTAGCGTTTACATGTGAAATGTGTCACAGGATTGAACCGGGTAAAGCCAGCGGTGATTCCTTGATATATTCATTGGCATATTCAGATGGTACAAACAACAGAACGCTGGTCATGTCTGAAACAGATTTCCAATCGGGACTGTTCCCAGCAAGTATTCCAAACAATGGTACAGTGACAATTGCCGGAGCACTCGCTTTCGCAGTCAGTAACAGCAATAATCCAGCTTTCATTGGAAACCTTACACCAATTCTGAGTCATGGTTCTCCAGCAGAAGCATCACCAATAGAGTTACTGAATGCAGACGGTACACCAAAGGATACTAACAATGCAACCAAGTACACTGGTGTGAGACTGTCCAAAGTAACAGCAGGACAGTGGAACATGACAGGAGCATACCCTGCAATTATACTTGATGGCCTCGGCTCAGAAGTAGTCAACCCCGGTACATCATACCACGCAGCATCCCTTGTATCATGCATGGAATGCCACGCAGGAGAAGCACCCCCAGGTCATGAGCAAGGCGACCTTTCAGACTGCTCGAACTGTCACTATGGCGGCGGTTCAATGGGCGGCCAGCAGATGAGAAATCTCTGGGCAGGCGGCTTCGGTCTGACGGCAAAAGCTGGCGACACAGGTGCAATTGAAGCACACACCAACTTCCAGACCACAAACGACACGATCACCAGACAGAAGGATAATTCATCAAACGGCGCTTGTGTATCATGTCATACCCACGTCGCAGTGGACATTACCTACAGGAAGCCTGCGACCTATAAGTTCAATGCCAACGTCACCTCTGGAACATGGGGCGTCGGCGGATTCTCTGCAACAGGAGAAGTAATATCGAACAGCACAGGTTGAATAAAGTAAGATACAATCGGGATGGGTTTATCCCATCTCTTTTTTTTTTAAAAAAACAGGACGGCGAAATCCCATGAAAAACACAAAACTCAAGATTTCGGTAAGCCTGATTCTAATTATTACATTTCTGACTATCCCGGCACTATCAACAGTGCCGAACAGCCATAAACAATTTATCTGTAATGATTGCCACAACGGGCGATTCTCTTACGGGGCAGAGGAAACCGGGGATGATTGCGGTAATTGTCACAATTACAGGGATGCAACGAATAAAATGGATATTCCAAAACTTGAATCCCAGCATAACCCGAACACCTGTAAAATATGTCATGGGGTCAAAGACTTAAATGTGTTCCACACAATTCACGGGAATGTATCCGGCTCATGCAAAAGATGCCACGGTGATAACGGCAATGCCATACCTGATAAAAGTATCAATGAGTGTGGTGGATGTCACGGCGGGCAGGTACATGTCATCCATAAGGATAACCTCACCCAGATATGCTCAAAATGCCACGGCTCACGCCCGGCATCTGAATCAGCCTCATCGACTAACGAAATGACTGCAGGGATTTATGCTAAAGTTGTAAATTATAAGCAATTCACGCTTTATGAAATATTTAATCGGATACTATCCTCATAAAACATTTAATAATATTCTCATGAAAAACGCACCTTAAAGTGTCTGTTAATACAAAATAATAACTTATAACTATTAAGTCAATAAATAAAGGTTGATAAATATGAAAAAATCTACGGTCTTAATAGCGATCATCGTTGTCGCGCTCATAATTGGAGCAGTATATGTATCTATAGATAAAATAGAAAGCACACTGAACATCGGTAAACCAGCGTTGAAATTAACGATCTCAACACGTGTCAACGAATCAGACGGATCGCCAATAATCACAAACATGACCTTCGAGCAAACCCAGGTTATCTATAAAGGTGCTGATTCTCCGGTAGTTTTCCCGGATATCAGCGTAATTGCAAGGAACGAATCCTTATTAGCTGATCCCATAAGCTATTGGGCGTCTGAACAACGGGTGGGAGGGAGCGAAAAACACACCCTTACCCTTGCATTCAGAGACTCTTTCAAACCCAAAACCGGTGATTTACTTATCCTTACGATCCGTTTCACCAGTTACAAAGGGAATATTCTCGGAAAGAATACGGCATTCTATGAATGGAAATAAATATGGAATCTTGCTTGTAGCACTTATAGGAATAATACTGTGGAATACTCCAAGCACAGTATCACTATTAGTTGATTCCCACGCATTCTATAATGGCAGCGCCCCATGTTCAAAATGCCATGGTGATATTCTGGCGCAGCTTGAAGACTCAGGAAGCGTGAACGCAATGCACCGGAATCTTGACGGGGAAAACGGGTGCAGATCATGTCACTCAAACCCTGTCAATATATCGGGCAGGAACGCCACCGAAGACTATCATTCAGCATATAAACCAGAATGCATCGGGTGTCACCAGAACGTTTCATCTATCAATAACTCTCGGGAAGCACACTTGCTTATTGTCAGTGAGGCGAATAAGTCCTCACAAAATCTTGGACTGAACGAAGCGTGTATCATGTGTCATACCACTTTGGTAAGCGAGGTAATAGTACGGAACCGTCTTGTATTCCCGTTCGAGAATGACAGCGTTGCAGCGAACGGGTCGGTGGAATATAACGGCACATACACTACCACTATCTCAAATCCGGGACCAACAGGGCTCCACAATTTCAATAGCGGAGTCCAATGCATTATGTGCCATGCCCCGGTTCAAGATATAATAAGCCAGGACCGTGTGCCATATTCAAATCATAGTGTCCTGGCATGCAAAGATTGTCACAGGAATACGACCTCAAGTCCGCAAGAATTTCATGCAGCAAAGATAGTATATTGCAGTGATTGCCACGACCTGGGCGCTCATCAACCATTATTATCAAGGGATTGCAACAAGTGCCATGAATCTCACGGCGGTTTGAAAGCGAACTGGAGCGAATGACGATGGACCTGACCTACAAAGGAACAGATATATCAGTAGGGCTTATTGTATCTGGAATTGTCCTGATCCTCCTTGCAGTATTCTATCTCTACAAAAAAGAGAACAGGATAATAATCGGTCTGATAGCTTCACAACGCAAACCCCGCCGTGCAGAATTGAAGCAAGATACGACTGGAAAAGACTGGATGCTGTTCGTAATCGTTCTTGCCATGGTCGTCATCCTTGGTTTAAAATTGGTCTCACCTATAGTCATTGTTTCAGACTCGATGAAACCGGAATTTCAACGGGGGGACTTGATTATCGTCCAATCTGTATTTTTGAAACCAGAAGTTGGCGATATCATCACGTTCAATGTAAAAACCAATATTAATGATATAAGCCACAGGGTAATAAGCATAAGCAACAGCGCAATAATAACAAAAGGCGATAACAATCCCAGAAAAGACGATTATGCCACGACACAGAAAGATATTAAAGCCAAGGCCATCCAATTCAATAACCACCCGCTTGTAATAAAGACCCTGGGTGCACTGTTTATCATTGATTATTCGAAACAGGGCATTATATATAAATTCGGAGACCAGTTCACTTTCCTGCAGAAGCTTTCAGCTACCATAAAATCCTGGGGAATAGTAATAACGATACTCTCACTACTAGGATATGTCATGATGATGCAGAGGAAAAGACGATGAGCGATCCAGAGATAACAAAAGAACGGGTCAGTAAGCCTAAAGGAAAACTAAAGGTAAAGCTTGCACCGATATCTTCAATAAGTTCGATCTTATTAGGCGGCATTATAGCGCTCATCTCTACGTTCTCATTCATAGTGGATATATTTGCGACCCAGAACCCGATAGCACTGTTGATAGATATTTTCGTTATGACGATATCTTATTTGACAGTATGGCAGGGAATTTACTATTCTATTCTGGACAGGATAGCAAAAGAAAAAATGGAAGAGCAATGGGATTACAGGATTCAGCCGATCCTGAACCTTCTTACGGAGACATCAGGCCGGATTGATTCAATAGAAGAAGAAATTGTCAGAACGAATCATAAGCTGAACACGACACTGGATTATTTCATGAGAGATGAAGACATGGACGCATCAAGGACTTTCATTCTCCCAGGGGTATCGTTCAAATTCATTTCGAAGATACTTGTACTGATATTCTTTACATTTTCAGCATTGGTGTATGTTTCATCATACCCGCTGGGTATAGTCCATTATTTCATTCTTGCAATCTATCTGTCATGGTGGGTTTTCATAACTGCAGAATTCAAGCTCTTTGACAATTCAATTGCATGGACATGGGCGATGGGCCCTATATTGATCATTCCGTCTGTTGGTATCATAATGAGTGCTATATACGGGCTTAATATAATGATAGGGATATTGTTCTTAGCAATGCTGGTATATGTGTTTCTTTATTATTCCTGGGCGAGTTTTATTGCAACCGGCTATAAATTGATAGACCTGAAACCTGTGATCAGGGAGCTAAAAGAGAAAATAAAGAAAAATAAACAACCGCGTATCAAAAAAGATGAACTCAAGGATATTAGAAAATGAGCAGGAAGATAATTTTTCTGGTATTAATATTACTGATATTTTCTTCATTTCCAGTCGCAGGTGAGGTGTACGTGGTATTTACTGATCGAGAATTCGGATTCTGGGCTGTCAGGTCAAACAATATAAACCACACGCTCAATTACTCTGGCAAGACCCTGAACATCAAAACAGGAGATTCTGTAGATTGGATGAATATGGACACCGAAGGCGAGAGAATCACGATAGTGAGCGATAACGTCCTATGGGAAGGCGGCAAGGCTTTGGGGAGCACAGGAAATAAGTTCAGGTTCACTTTTAACAGTTCCGGTGATTATAGATTTCATCTCGTCGAGAACACGAGAGTAAAACTGAATTTGTCAAATTACACTAAGAATCAAACAACAACCACGACCGTAACATACGAGGATGATGATGGCGAGCTTCATACGATCACAATCGACAGGGTCGATAACGACAAACTCAAAGATGCAATGAGCACTGAACAGTATAATTCTCAGCAGCAGACAATTCGAGTAACCGGCCCCACCATCGGGAACGGGACATATCCTATAAAAACCGCACAACTAACACAATCATTTTCACAATTCAAAGCAGCTATTCGTCCTGCGATACAGGTTAATGCCCGGCCAACCTCAACACCAGCAGCATCGGTCACCCAGGCGGAGGCAGCGGGATTTGCTCCCAAGCCTATGGAAAGTTATCAGGAATTCACATTATATTCAATTTTAAAAAGATGGATGGATATAATTATTAGTGGTTGAAGGACAGAGAAATTTGGGAACGAGATGGTATGAGTGAGAATGCTTTTTATGATTTCATTAAACGATATTCAAAAGAAAAATAAAGTGGTTTAAAAGACAAATCAAAAAAAAAACCGAGAAATCCAAATCATAGTTTGAAATTGATGAAGTAAAAATCATCATCAAGAGGGCTCAAAACGATCGAGGAAGAATCAGAAGTCTTCAACCTGATTTTGAGAATTATAACGGTCCATATAACTTCCGACTTCTGTCAGCAATAATGTCAAAATTATGAATATGGCTATTATTTCCTCAGGAGCTTCGTGTATAAAACCATTAAGCATGTTCAGGTTTGCATTGATGGCAAGAACTCCTCCTGCGCAAAGGGCGATCAGGAATCCATTCACTGTCCAGAACGCATGGCCGTTGGTTTTTAATGAAACGATAGAGACTGCAAATAATAATGAAAGGGTGAGCCAGATCTTTACTGCAACCATCCCTCCAATGCCCTGTTCCATAAAGACATAGCTCATAAGAGGATTTAATTCAGCACTGGCGCCGACTTTTTCCATCATGTAGGCAGAAGTGATACCATCCCCCAGCCCGAAAGTCAGGAAGGCGGTAAGAAAAAGGACATGCTGGAAATTCAATTTTCTTATTGAAAATATTACGATTAATTTCAAAAGTTCAAGCAGTTCGGCAAAGAATCCTTTTGTTTCATTATTAATATTTTCAGTCATAATAATTTGTCTCCTTGACATGTGCAATTATTGCACAATAATCATTATGATACTCAACATATATAAATATTATGCAAAAACGCAACAGTTACTTTCAAAACAGGACATTATTTTGTCAACCTGACCAAACACAATCTGAGCAAATACATAGACTGCGATAAGTGCCATTGTAAAACCAACAGCTAGAACTTATGGGGCAGTCAAAAAGTTTGGTGTTAGGGCTATCATAAATATTTGAAAATTAAAAACCGCAGATAAACGCTGATAAACGCAGATTTATGATAGCGTATTTACGATTTATAATTTTGTAACACCAAAAGATTTTACACATACGAACTTACAATATTCCTTTAACTGTAAATCAAATATGTATTTTATTTGTTATGCAAAAACGCAACAGTTACTTTCAAACCAGGGCATTATTTTGCCAAACCTGACCAAACACAATCTGAGCAAATCCATATAATCAAATATGTATTATAATTTTTTAGCCCTAAGAATTCATGCGATTAATTTATATGGATTGTCAACCTAACTGAAAAAAAGTTAACAATCGGTGAAAATATGTCAGAATTTGCGAACGATTTCAAGGATATTTTTATAAAATACGAATCCGCCAAACATGATTTCTTCAAATGGCGGTCAGAATCAAAATTAGTGAACAAACTTGTTCTTGCTCTTGGGTTTGCCTGTCTCACAGGCATCCTTGCCCAATTGAGATTCAATCTTCCTTATACACCGGTACCAGTCACAGGCCAGGTTTTTGCGGTTCTCCTGTCAGGGGTTATTCTTGGAAAATGGTATGGAGGCGCAAGCCAGGGATTATATGCTGTAATAGGCGCTGCCGGAGTTCCATGGTTCACAGGTGGAAAAGCAGGTCTTGAGATCCTTACAGGTGTTACCGGCGGCTATATTTTAGGATTCATTGCAGCCTCTTTGATCATCGGCTGGTTTACCGACGCTTCCCTGAGATCAAGGAGTTTTGCCGGCATATTAGGTATTATGATGCTTGGCATTGCGGTAATTTATATTTTCGGTGTTGTCCAGTTATCGATCGTACTTGGAGTAAATGCGGGAAAAGCAATTGAACTTGGCGCTTTGCCATTCATAGGTGTTGATATATACAAGGCATTGATCGCTTCTGCTATGGCTTTGGCAATTTTACCAGGAAAAGCATCTGGCTATTCAAAGGATTGAACCTGAAGATAATGTTATGGGATCGCTTTAACCGTAACTCTTCCTTTTTTACGAAATACGCAGATCAATCCCAATATTTTCGACAAGTAATCGTGTATTTTTGAGAATCTCAGAAACTTCCAATTAGCTCCGATCTTTATAAAATACTCTTGAATATGCAAGGAAGTCGTGTATCGCCCTCACTATGCCCGGAGCTTCGATATAATGCACCTTAACCCCCCTTCCCGGATTTTCGAACCCATAGATCAAATCATCATTTTAATCCATTTTATTAACCATAACCTATATAAAAAAGTAAGGTATTAAAACACATCTAAAAGTAACATTAACAAGGTGGTAAAAATAATTTGCATTAACAATTCATTTTCCTCCGAAAAAACCCCCAAATATCCACAGGGGAAACCATGATCTCCATAATTCTGGGCACGCGCCCTGAAATCATAAAAATGAGTCCCATGATAAGTGAATGCCAGCGGCAGCGCATGGATTACTTCATCCTGCATACAGGGCAGCACTATTCTTATAATATGGATAAGGTATTTTTCGAGCAATTGGAACTTCCTGAGGCAAAGTACAACCTGGATGCGGGGTCGGGTATGCATGGGGAGCAGACGGGGAAGATGCTGTCGGGGATTGAAAAAGTGCTCATAAAAGAAAAGCCCGATATTGTTCTAGTTCAGGGGGATACGAATACAGTGCTGGCAGGGGCGCTTGCTGCTGCTAAGCTTCACATAAAAGTGGGGCATGTGGAGGCGGGTTTGCGAAGTTTTGACCGAAGGATGCCTGAGGAGATCAACAGGATGCTGGCTGACCACTGTTCTGATTATCTTTTCGCGCCCACTGGAAGGTCAAAGGAACTGCTTTTGAAAGAAGGAATTGATGATGCTAAGATATTCGTGACAGGGAATACGATAGTTGATGCGGTTTTCCAGAACCTGAAGCTTGCAAAAAGTGATTTTCTCAATGAGATGGGATTGAAGGAAAAAGAATATATCCTGGTCACAGCTCACCGTGAAGAGAATGTGGATGATCCTGATCGTTTCATGAATATTTTTAATGGGATCGATATGGTCTCAAAAGAACTTGGGGTGCCGGCAGTATATCCCATACATCCAAGATCAAGAAAGATGATGGAGAAGTTCGGATTCAACCTGGATGGCAATATAAAATTAATCGAACCTCTTGATTATCTGAATTTCCTCAAAATTGAGGCTGGCGCCAAGCTTGTGCTTACGGATTCAGGGGGTGTTCAGGAGGAGGCATGCATTCTTGGAGTGCCGTGCGTTACGCTGAGGGATAATACTGAGAGACCTGAGACTGTTGAGGTAGGGTCGAATATACTTGCCGGGATCGATCCGGATATAATCGTGGAAAGTGCACGCAGGATGCTTGCCAGGGATAAAAGCTGGAAGAATCCATTCGGGGAGGGAAAAGCGGCAGAAAAAATAGGACGAATCGTTAAGATGATACAGGCGAGGTAGTATCTATTTATTCAAAAATATGACAAAGAAAATTCCCAATTTTAAAACGCTGGAAGAAGCCTCATATTACTGGGATACACGCACCTTTGCAGAATATATTGAAGATACAGAACCAGTTGAAATCGAAGTGAATCTAAAACCACGGAAGCTTTATCTTGAAATCGATAATGATCTTTCAGAAAAGCTGCGAAAAATTTCGCAGAAGAAAAAAAGAGCTATGTGAATTTAATCAACTCTTGGGTACGAGAAAAAATTATCCAGGAATCTTCAAACTGACGATTCTATCAAGATATCTAAACTTCTGTCTGAGAATCTCAGGGTTTCAGCATTAATGACAGCAGATTAAAAGCTAATATCAAGTAATAATTACTACATTTATATATTAATCCCAGCGCATGTCAGAACCCTGCACAACCATGCGCCTCAATACCGATGCACTCAAAACAAAATAGAACGCGGATGCCGCAGATTACGCGGATACGCGCGGATCAGGCTGAATCAGTCGCTTTTGAAGACATTATTAAATAACCGCGGATGCCCCTGAATCAACAGTCACGACCGCTGATATTTTACATATTTATCCGCAGATAAGCGCAGATTCTCGCAGATTTAATGCTATGGTTATTGAAAATACACCTAATTAATATATTATATAATAGTAATCATAAAATTACTGGCGCACGATTTGAACCCCATGCAACCACCGGGCGCAAAAGAACCGATGCAATCAAAAAACGATAACAACGAACTCAAAACTAACTCCAGCAGTGTGAGTTCGTTTCAGTTCGTTCGAGTTAGTTGTCAATCAAAAAACAGATTTCAGACAGGATTTACAGGATCGACAGGATACGATTTAATTAGCAGCCCATATCAAAAAACCACCGAGCGCGCAGAGGACATAGATTAAATGCTATGCTGTCCGAAAAATTCTACTAATCCATATCCCCACAATAATTATATGATATAACATATAAAATTCCCGGCGCCCCGCAAACCCCCGCACAACCACCTGGCACAAAAATACCGATGCAATCAAAAAACTGATTGCCATGTTAAAATGCTCATAAACATTTTGGAAACAGATATATATGACGGGGAATATTTACCCGGTATAATTTAATAAAAACATCTTCTGGATATACCAGTGATGCGGTGGTGTTCCAAATTTGGAAAAAAGTGGTATTACAAAAAACATCAGCACAAAACAGCGGACGTGGGCAGCTTCCGGGAAGATTAGAAGGCGACCCTGAATGAAAATTCTAATGACCTCTATTGTGGATTTAAAAAATGGTTGAATATGATCCGCTTTACCGAACACGCTTTTATGAAAATATTGTAACTCAAGAATAATGGTTTTGACATTTCACAAATTTTTGTAGAAAAGATAATTCAAAATCCGGAATTTATAACTAATGAAAAGTTTGGAAGAAAAGCTGCCTATCTATCTATTGATGAGAAATTGGCAATAAGAATTATTTATGAGGACAGCGAAGATATAATTGTTGTAACTGTAATGATCGTAAGGAAGATAAGATATGAAAAAGATGACATATGATAAGGACGCTGATGCGCTTATTATCATAGTTTCTGATAAGAAATTAGGATATGAAGAAGAGATAGATGATTTTATCGTGGGATTTTCAGAAGATAATGAACCGATCTGGCTTGAGATACTTGATGTCAGCAAGAGATTCATTCCCGATATCATGAATAAAATATCACAGAGCAGCACTAGAGAAAATATTGCTCAGGCCGCCTGAGATATTAGAGAAATAAATTTAAGAGTATATCAACAATAATTATATAATATTAATTATACCGGCGCCCCACAAACCCCCGCGCAACCACCCATGCACCACATACCGATGCAATCAAAAAGGATACATCCCAGAAGCATCAGATATTCACATAAGGCTTCATTTGTGTCAAAAATAACAAACCGCAGATAAACGCAGATGAACGCAGATTTAATGCTATGGTTATTGAAAAACCCTACTAATTCAGACATCAAAATAATTATATAATATGTTTTATAAAATTTCCGGCGCACGATATGAACCACATGCAACCACCAAACGCAAAGGTGCGAAGGAAACGATAACAACGAACTCAAAACCAACTCAAACGAACTCAATAAATTCCCGGCGCCCCGCAAACCCCCGCACAACCACCTGGCACAAAAGTACAGGTGCAATCAAAAAACTGATTGCCATGATAAATGCTCATAAACATTTTGGAAACAGATATATATGACGGGGAATATTTACCCCGTATAATTTAATAAAAACATCTTCTGGATATACCAGTGATGCGGTGGTGTTCCAAATTTGGAAAAAAGTGGTATTACAACAAACATCAGCACAGAACAGTGGACGTGGGCAGCTTCCGGGAAGATTTGAAGGTGACCCTGAATGAACATTCTTATGACTTCTATTGTTGATTTGAAGAAATCCCAGCACAACAGACCGCACCAGTTTGTTAAGCATTTATCTAATTTAAAAGGATGGTGGAATAATTAAAATAATTGCAATTATACCAGCATTCAATGAGCAAAAGAGCATAGGTAGTGTGGTTTTGTTCGCAAAAAAATACGTCGATGAAGTCATTGTTGTAGATGATGGGAGCACTGATCGCACATCTGAGATAGCAACGCTAGCAGGAGCAAAGGTTAAACGCCTTCCTTTCAACGAAGGTAAGGGAGCCGCTTTAAAGGTTGGTTTTGAAGGAGCAAGTAGGGCAGATATCATCATTACCCTGGATGGAGATGGTCAGCATGATCCAGAGGAGATCCCAAAACTTATGGAACCGATCATAAAAGGTGAAAGCGACTTTGTGATTGGCAGTCGCTATATTAACGGAAATCGAAGGAATACTCCTTTATACCGCAGAGCAGGGCAGATATTATTTGACTGGATTACCAACAAGATTTGCAGGCTTCATATCAGGGATACGCAGAGCGGGTTCAGGGCATTTTCAAAATATGCGGTGCCTGTATTCAGTTTCAGACAAAAAGGAATGGTGATTGAGAGCGAGATGCTAATGGATGCCTCAAGAGCTTATCTCAGGATCAATGAAGTCGAGATTGCTGTGAAATACGTTGAGGATAAATTGACGTTAAACCTTATTTTGAAAGGATTAAATATATTGTCTGGTCTTATATTTCTAGCGTTTAATCCATTTAAAACAGGAGGGTTATTTCATGACAACAATTGGAATTATTAATCACAAACTGAATTATCTTGCTCTCGGTAGTATTATTGCAGTAACAAAGAAATATGTTGATAAAGTGTATGTTGTGCTAGATTATGAGGATAAGAATATTTCCGAGCTTGCCCTGTTAATGGGGGCTGAAATCATCGAGCCGTCAAGAAATGGACATTTTTTAAATAAGATCGTGCAAGAAAACAATGCAAAAGTGGTTGTGGCATTATATGGCGATGGTACACATGATCCTAACAATATTAAGCTGCTTATTGATATTGTGATGAATGCTGAGTTTGAACTGGCAATAGAGTCATCAGGTGTTGAATATGATTCGTATAACAATAGATTTTTAAACAGGGGAAAAGCACATCAAGAATCTTTAAAATGCGATCGTATCGGATTTGCGGTGTGCTCTGCCAAATGTATCGAGTCAATCAAGTCATTACGAAATAGTAATAATATTGCACAAGAGATGCTGATAAATGCGAAGAATAATAGTCTGAGAATTAAATATTTCAATTTTGCGTACGATAAAAACTTCGGATTGCTAGATGTTTATAAAATAGGCGTGGTGGTCCCGGCATATAATGAGGAAGTCCTTATTCAGGAAACAATTGATGGGATCCCGAAATTCGTAAAAAAGATATATCTGGTCGATGATTGCAGTACGGATCGAACTCCAGAGATCATCAAAACAATGAAAGACTCAAGGATAGTTTCTATCCGTCATGAAAAGAACAGGGGCGTTGGAGCTGCCATAGTAACAGGTTATAAATTAGGATTGAAGGATGAAATGGACGTTCTGGCGGTAATGGCAGGCGATAACCAGATGGATCCAGAGAATTTACCAAGTCTTATTATGCCGATCATAGATGGCCAAGCAGATTATACCAAAGGGAACAGGCTCATAAGCAAGAATTTTCGCAGCGGGATGAGTAAATGGAGATTTACTGGCAATGCAATGCTCACACTTATTACGAAGATCGGATGCGGGTACTGGCACATTATGGATCCTCAGAATGGATATACTGCAATATCGAGGCAGGCTCTGGAAATCCTCGACCTTGATTCTATTTATCCTTATTACGGTTACTGCAACGACATGTTGATAAAGCTGAATACATTTGATATGAGAGTGATGGATGTGGTGATGCCTGCTCGTTATGGCAGGGAAAAATCAAAGATCAAATACAGCAGTTATATTAGAAAAGTAGCTCCCATGATCTTTCGTGGATTTTTATGGCGATTAAAGACAAAGTATATTATTCTTGATTTCCATCCGCTTGTTTTCTTCTATGTTGCAAGCATGGTCCTTTTACCAATCGGTGTAATTTTCAGCGCCTGGATATTGATAGAAAAAATATATCATAATCCGATATCACAAAATTATCCGCTGCTTGCTGTATTCATAACTCTTATGGGAGTCCAGTTTCTTCTTTTTGCCATGTTGTTTGATATGCAGGCTGATAAAAGCAGATGCGATTCTGCTTCAAGCTAGCGTTTTCTTTTAAATAAGTGCCATGATGTAAATTGCAATGATCCCAATCTGAGGACTTCAGAAATGAAGGTAAGAGAGATATCGGTATTAACTAGTTATGGACCATCATCACAAAATAATCAAGCCATTAATCAGACGGTGTGCCGGGATGGAATTTCCAGCCAAGAATGGCCAGAAGAATATTTCAGGGTTCATCCACATGCGATCTTCCAGAAGAGGAAAAAAGCGCCGGACATTGGCAGGTAACGATTTTCTCCATACCGCCTGATCTGCAAGGATATTAAAAAAGTATATGTGACTGTTCATATAATCCTTGAGTCTGTGAATTTCATCCTCCGAAAAGTCGGGTTTGATGCTGCGCTTGAAATGTTGGATATTTTTGAAAACCATGAAAAGATTGAGAAACTAAATATAGATTTGTTCCGTTTTGCACGAGCATCAACCAGTTTGAAAAAGTATCCCGGATTATCCATTACAGATGCTTCAACAGTAGCAGTAATGAAGGAACTTGGAATAAAGAAAGTTTACACTTTAGATAAGGCTTTGATATGATAGACTGGTATAAGAAATGCAGCAGAGCTGAGAGTATAGTAATTTAGAATAAGTCCCATTTGTTATCGGCTAAGTAACCGACCAACCAGATTGGAATTCCAAGGCATCAGGAAAGTGCTCGATGGTATTTAATTTATATTGCGGGTTAGATTGTCTTGTTTTGTGATGCTGGGACAGTAACAAACTATCAGTCAATCTCAATTCGTGCAATTTTAAATTGCTAGATTTATGAACGATAAAAAACTCAGATAAACAATAATAAATCTTAAAAATTAAATAAACTACAAAAATCGTCAATACCTTATTGAAATAAGGAATACATTGGATTTACTAATGAAAAACGTAATATCAGAAAAGAAAAATGAAATTTCAAAAATCAATTGGAAAGTTCTTGAAATATTTTGGGCAGATCAATACGAAGAAGATTATGTAACAACCCCTCAGTAGGCATCGGTTTAGACAATCATTCCTCCCTAAATCGTTTTCTATTGACCTGAAGATCTAGCGCTTGGCTTGAATAAACATTCATGACAGTATCAAAAATTCTTTCAACTTCACTATATTGAAGTATAAGGGTAAGCGGATCGCTGTTATTAAAATCGGGCACTGTCATAAAACAGACCGCATAATATTCCGCTTCCTTTGCACTTGTGTAGCGCAGCACCACCCAATCCTGACGCTGGCAGAGTACTTCCTGGAAGAGATATTTTATTTTCATAACCAAAAGGATTATATTAATGAAAGATATTTAAAACGAGCAAGATATTATGAAAATAATGGTGGTATTAAATAATTATAGGGCACTTGTAAAAATGTATCTGGTGAACTATTATATTATCAATAACAAAATACCCATTGAAAAATATTAATTCGAAAAAAGTCAAGCAATAAAAATACTCACAAAAACCATGCCCCTCGATTTCACCCTCACCAAATTCCGCTCTCTTTGCTGTGCAGTAGCGAAGCACTACCCAACAATAACGTTGGCTGAATACTTCCAGGGAAATGACCTCCCTCCGCACTTTGCGATGATGCGCCACGATATTGACAGGAAGCCGGAGAATGCGCTTTTAACGGCAAGGATAGAAGCTGAGTCGGGAATAAGGGCGACGTATTATTTCAGGAGGTATGGAAGTGCATATCGTCCTGAGATCATGAGGGAGATAGAGGGGATGGGTCATGAGGTGGGATATCATTATGAGGTGCTGGGGAAGGCGAAGGGGGATTATGAGAGGGCTACAGAGATGTTCGAGCATGAGCTGGGGGAGTTCAGGGAGATATGCGATATCAGGACGATCAGCATGCACGGGAGCTTAACCAATATCAGTTATATGATTAGCAATAGGAGTGATTAATTGAAAATATTAATAGACATAGGGCATCCGGCACACGTTCACTTTTTCAAGAATATCATCTGGAATCTTGAGAAAAATAATCATCAAGTATTGGTTACCACAATGGATAAAGAAGTTTCAATTGGACTTCTTAGATCTTACAAAATTGACCATCAGGTTGTGGGTAAAAAGTGCAATTCTAAATTAGGTTTAATTTTAGAATGGATTAAAAGGGATTATAAAATATTAATGATCGCAAGAAAATTTAATCCAGATATCTTGATGGGGATATCAAATCCTTGTATAGCTCATTCGTCTTGGATCCTTAGAAAATATTCTATTATATTTGATGATACTGAACATGCTTCATTTGCTCATAAAATTACTTATCCATTCGCAGATGTAATTTGTACCCCCTCCTCATTCAAAGACGATGTTGGTATTAAGCAAATCAAATATGATGGTTGTCATGAACTTGCATACCTGCATCCTAATTATTTCACACCAAATCCTGCGGTCTTGGAGGAAATGGGGTTAAGTAGAGATGATAACATTTTTATGATACGATTTGCTGCATTTAATGCATCCCATGATTTACATAGTGAAAATTTCAAAAAAGAATATGTGCCTTCTTTGATAAAAAAATTAGAAAAACATGGTAAAATTATAATATCGTCTGAGAAAAAACTTGATGGATACCTCGAAAAATATCGGTATAATTTATCGCCTGACAAATATCATGATGTTTTGTATTATAGTAAACTCTACATAGGTGAGGGCTCTACGTCTGCTGAAGAAGCTGCAATACTTGGAACTCCGTCTTTGCATTTTGAAAGATTAAATGTTAATGGAAAGAAATCCTGTGTAACGCCATTTATTGGAATACTTGATGAGCTTCAGAGTAACTATGGATTGCTATATAGTTATTGTAACGAAGATGAACTATTAGATAAAGTTGATGTAATCTTATCTGATATTAAGTCATTAAAAAGAAAATGGGCTGAAAAAAGAGATAGATTATTAAGAGAAAAGATTAATGTGACTGATTTCATTGTTAGGCTTGTGGAAAACTATCCAGAAAGTTTTGATGAATTGAAAGAAAATCCAAAGAAACAGCAGAATTCATGTAAAATATTGGAGGTTATGTAAAAATGGTTGAAACAATTTTGATTTTATCTCCACACACAGATGATGGAGAAATCGGCGCAGGTGGAACAATTGCAAAATTCATTGAAGATGGAAAAGAAGTATACTATGTAGCCTTTTCAAGCTGTGAAGCATCAGTGCCCGAGGGTTTTCCAAAAGAAACTCTAAAATTAGAATGTAAAAAAGCAATGAATGTATTAGGAATTTCGCCTAAGAATGTGACTTTTATGAATTATGGAGTCAGAACTTTTCCATCATATAGGCAGAAGATACTTGATGATCTAATAACCATAGGAAGAAAAATAGAACCAAATTTAGTTTTGATACCTTCTTCAAGTGACATTCATCAAGATCATCAAATTATTCATGCAGAGGCTTTAAGGGCATTCAAAAAAACGTCTTCTATTTGGGGATATGAACATCCTTGGAATAATTTAACATTCACGACAGATGTTTTTGTTAATCTTGAAGAAAAACATATACAAAAAAAAATCAATGTTTTAAAACAATACAAATCACAAGATTTTAGAACTTATTTCAACGAACAATACATAAAAGCACTCGCATATACAAGAGGGGCTCAAATAGATGTTTCTTTTGCCGAATCATTTGAATTATTACGTATGCTGGTGGACTGATGGATAAAATAGTTACAATACATCAACCAAATTACTTGCCATGGTTGGGGTTTTTTAGTAAGATAAAACAGGCAAATTGTTTTGTTATTTTAGATATTGTAAAATATTCAAAGAATAGTGTAATAAATAGAAATAAAATTAGGACTAAAGAAGGAGGGTGTTATTTAACTATTCCAATTAACAAGGAATACTATAGTTCAAGAATTTGTGATGTAATTCTACCAAAAGAAAATAACTGGCAAAGAAATCATTGGAAAACAATTGAGGCGAACTATAATAATTCAGATTATTTTGATTCTTACAAAGATTTTTTTAAGCTAATATACGCAAAGGAATACGACTATCTTTGGCAGGTAAACGAAAATATAATAAACTACTTACTTAATTGTTTTGGTATAGAAATAGAAGTCGTGAAAGCCAGTGAATTAGACATCGATTCAAATTTACATGCTTCAGATTTATTAGTATCCATATTGAAACATGTTAACGCTTCAACATATTTATCGGGTCCAAGTGGACTAAATTATCTTGAATCTACTAAATTCAAAAATAATAATATAAATTTAAATTATTTTAATTTTCATCATCCTATCTATAAACAAAGATATAATGGTTTTGAACCAAATTTAGCAGGCATAGACTTACTATTTAATCTCGGAGAAAAATCGAAGGAATTAATTTAATTTGATGGTTTATTATTAAGTTAAATCTTTATAAAAAATATTTCATTGAATGGATGTGTAATCTATATGACAAGAGAATTGAAAAATTACTGGGAAAAAAGAGCTTCAAAATTGATTTATTCGGCTCTACCCTCCGTAGGTCATAATTCATGGGGGTATGAAATAAATAAATTGTTTTATCAAGAACAAGAGGACCAACTTAATAAGCTCAAACGCAAACTCAAAATTGAGTGGAAAGACAAAATGATACTTGACGCTGGTTGCGGTATTGGTGTATTTTCAGAATATTTCGAAAAACATGGAGCCTATGTGGTAGGTGTTGATTTCAGCATAACCATGCTAAAAACTGCAAAACAGAATACTATAAACTTACAATTTGTGCAAGGGGATTTGAAAAAACTTCCTTTTAAGAATCAAAAATTTGATATGATATTTACGTCTAATGTTCTGATACATATAGTAGAAAAAAGAGAGTGGGAATTAGCAGTATTAGAATTAAAGCGAACGGTTAAAAATAAAATAATATTTATACAAGATTTTAGAAATTTTCATCCAATGAACAAAATCGATTACTGCAGATTGCGCGAAAAGAAAGAGTACGAAGATGTATTAAATATGAAAAAGACATATAATTCAAAATTTTTGTATTTTATTCAAAATTTTGCCATAGTTCTTGTTATAATGCAAAGAATTTTTGCTAAAATTTTGTATTTAGCAGATAAATTAACTAATTTTGGGCCCCAAGAATGTGTTGTTTACGAAAAAATAGAAAAATTCGATAATATAAAATAATAGTGGTGATTTAAATAACTCTGCAAAATAATGCTGCTCAAACTGAAATTGAAAGTGGGCTAAAGATAGCGTTAATCGGTAAATTCCCAAGCTGTAATTCAAATTTCTTGAATTTGAATTACTATTCCACCTTATGCTTGGCTAAATTGTATAATAAAATGTATATATTTCCTATTAAAATGCTACATGACAGCAATAATTTTAAATGTTATGATACTATGAAATATATTAAAATCATTATTATAAAATCAGATTATTATACTAATAGAATATTATTCGTTTTTGAATACTTGTATAAACTAATCAAAAATATTTTCCGAGAATCGATTGATATAATTTTTGTTCATTATCTTTTATTTTCGATTTTTGGTATTATTGCTAAACTAATTACAGGACGCAAGATGGTTTCTTGGGCTTGGGGTAGCGATATTCGATCGCTTCCTAATAAGAATATATTCTATCGTTATATAGTAAAAGCAGGTTTGAAATTTTCCGATAAAATTATATCACCCCACCCAGAAACTCACGATTTGTTGGTAAAATTAAATGTACCAAAAAATAAAATTATAGATTTTCAATACTCTGTGGATGTTGAAAAGTTTAAAATCCGATCTCCAGATAAAGAATTATTAGATGATCTCGGTTTGACAAAAGAATTTGTCGTTCTTTATCTGGGCCGATTAGATTCTTTCAAAGGGTGTGAATTCATAATTGAGTCAATACCTTTTGTGACCAATGAAGAAAAAAATGTAAAAATTATCTTCGTTGGTGATGGAGACCAAGAAAAATTACAGTCTATGGCTGAAGAACTAGGAGTGGAAAACTATGTATTTTTTACAGGCGCGAAGAGACATGTTGAAAAGTATTATTCTATTGCTACAGTTATAGTTCTACCAAGTATTACTGAAAATATTTGGTCAGCAGTTCTAATGGAGGCTTTAGCCTCAGGCAAAGCAATAATTACGACGGATGTTGGATATACTTCATTTTTTTTAAAAGATCTGGTTTTGATTGTCGAACCCAAAAATCCCATAGCAATAGCTAAAAGCATTCTCAGAATTATTTATGATGATAAATTACGAAAAGAATTGGAAAGGAAAAGCAGAGAGTATGCAGAACAAAATTTAAATAGTTCACTCAATTACAGGAAATTAAATTACGAACTTAAACAATTGTCCAAAAAAAAAGTATTTCAAAATAATAAGGTGGTATTATGAATATTTTATTTTTACATCAATCTCCATGTATAAGAGCGTATCGAGAAGGCTATGCGTTAAAAAATAATGCTTCAGATATAAAATTGTTCTTGATATACCAAGGAAAGTCTTTGAATCAAAAATATGGATTTGGCGATGAGATATTTGATAAAATGATTAAATTACCGCCTGGTAATTTGTGGTTTTATATAAAAAATAGAAATAAACTATATGATTTAATTGAAAAATTAGACATAGATATTATACATGCTCACAACTTTCCAGATACATTTGCATTTACTGCTATAAAATATAAAAAGAAGCCAGTAATATACGATATCCATGATATGTATTCATTGTTCGATTATAAGGAAATGATGTTTTCTTCTCCAAAAACAGCTTTTGCTAATATGGTGACATTCGGTTTATATCCACATACAATATTCAAATTCTTTGAAAAATACTGCATTAGAAATGCAAACGCCATCATTGTAGTTTCCGAATATATGAAAAAAGAAGTTGAAAAGTATAGGGGACAGGATAAGAACATCTTCGTGATGCCAAATTTCATACTTGATAAAGATCTCAGAAATCTTGAACCAAAAAAAGATAGTATTAAGAAATCCAGATTAAAAATAGTATTTGAAGGGAGTCTGGGAGCCCCTAAAACCGCAGGAGACCTAACAGATACAATTAATTCACTGGGTTGTATTAAAAATATTGAGCTTCATATATATGGATTTTCATGGAAACAAGCATACATCGATTACCATATGGAGAGCATTAAAAAATATGACAATGTCTTTTTCCACGGAAAAGTAACGCCAGATGAATTACTTGCATTATTACCCCAATATGACTGCGGCATAGTTCCGGATTATAAATCGAAAACCACTCGACATTTGCATAGTCAGATGCCCAATAAACTATTTGAATATCTGGCGGCCGGATTACCTATACTCTCTGGAAACTTTTTTTCACTAAAGCACTTTATTACAGAAAATAAAATTGGTTGCATTTATAATAATTTAGATGATGGAATTATCCAAGCAGTAGAAGAAATTGAAAACAATTATTCATTGTATTATCAAAATGTTTTAGATATTAGGAAGAAATACACTTGGGAAAATCATATACCGAATGTGATTATCTTATATCGAGAATTGATGAAAGGAAATTACAATATAAAGTAATAAAAAAATTAGACCTCTAAAATTAAGGCTGTCGTGCAAAAATATAATTATACACCTATTGTAACCTTCTATTGATGTATTTGATTTCACTTATTATTTCTCCCGATAGAACAAGTCCTATTAAATAAATAAATATTCCAATTATAATTAAAATAAAAAGTGAGAATGTTGATATTGCAAAATAATTTCTCAAGAGTAGTAATCCACATCCCATTACTACAGAAGATAAAAAACAATTTATGAACGATTTAATAGGAGGTATCCAAACCAAATGGTATTTCGATACGAAAATGGAAATCACAAAGTAAAGTAAATAAGATATTGTTGAACCAATCGCAGCCCCCAAATATCCGAATTTTGGGACTAAAATTAAATCTAGTACTACATTTGATACCGCAGTAAGTGATGTCAATATTATTAGTAATTTTGTTTTTTTTAATAATTCTGCTCCTTTATTAATGTATTGACACAAACCGAGAATGAATGTTGATAACGCAATCCACGGAACAATAACATATCCCTCCACAAATGATTTATTGACTATAATTGTAATGATATTTAGAGACAATACGGACAATCCGACTAATGCAGGTAGAGTAAAAATAAAGTAATATCGTGTGAGCTGTGTTATCAACTTTTGCGTATTTTCTGGACTGTGATTTTCCCAAGCATTTATAATTATAGGAAAAGCTGAAAACATCAAAATTTGGTAAAACATCGATATAGGATACCCAGCAAGTTGATAGTTGACCGAATAAATTCCCACTTCAGCGTTATCCCTCATAAATCCAATAATATATCTATCTGAAAGATTTAATATCCATGAAAAGGTGGAAACAAAAATTAATGGAAATCCATAACTTGAGAAGTCTCGTAGAGTATTTTTTGAAATGAATTTTACACCAATTAACCCTGTAAAACCCTGTTTTAACATAATTGATAGGCTCATAATCAAATTAAGTATTATCGCTGACCATAAAATACTCGCAATGCCGAGTTCTAAGTATAAAGCTAATCCGATACCGAGGATCATATTTCCTCCGATCGAAATAATTTGGATTAAAGTATAAAAACCAGATTTTTGGTCAGCACGTAAAATAGTCATATGGACATCGAAAACATTATAAATTATAAAGAAAATAATGCCTAAGTACATCAACCTAAAAGTTTGTTCTGGTAAAATATTCCTTAATAAAAATAAAACGAGCAATCCAAGAATGCTTATCAAGATTAAACTTATTAATAGAGAAAATAAAAGTGTTGAATAAAATGTATTTAAATTCTTATCCTTCTTATAAGAATCATAAAATCTTAGAGTAGAGGAACTTAGCCATACTATGCCAAGAACACTAATTAGATTAACTGTTGCCATTACTAGTGAATAATCGCCATATTCAGAAGTTGAAAACAATCGAGTATAAATTGGTATGGAAATAAAACCTAATAAAACTGGAAGTATTTTAGATGGGAAATAAATAAAAGCATCTTGTCCAATATTTTTTAACAAATTTTGAATTGTTTTTTCAGCATTTTTATCATTATTTTTCATAATACCTGTTATTTTAAATCAGCTTGAGAATATCCATACATTGCCATTGTCATATGTCTTATTTTTTTTTGCGAGATTCAAACTAATAGTATACATATCTTTATCGGTGTCATTCAATCTATATTTATAAGTTTTAGAAGTAGTACCTCCATATGAAAACTCAAGCCCTCTCAACTTGAGTTCTGACACCCTTAAGAATATCCAATCATTTTTGATGTAGCTAAGGTCTGGACTGGTAAATATTCGAGATGTGATTTTATTTGAGAGACTTTGGCTATCGAAATAACGACCAACGTGATAGTCTGAATAAATATTTAATACATCATTTTTTTTAACAAAATTTAATGCATCTAATTCGCTTAACTTGAAATACGGTCTAGAAACTGATGTTATATATTCGCTATCACCCGCGTTCGAAACACTTGAAATTGATAAGGATATATATAATAGAACTGAAAATAATATCACTATTGGAATCAACTTGGAAATCGAAACAGATTTTGTAATCGAATACCATATACCATAGCCCATTATAAAAGACATAAATATTGTGAGTAATAATGAAACTCTATCAAGCCGAAAATTTTGTGTAATTTCGGAAAACATGAATATGGGACTAGGAACATACAATACTAAGAAAATTAATCCTAACAAAGCGACAACTATACTAGGGCTAGACTTTAAATCATTCTTTGATAATAAAATTAGGATGCCCATATAACCAAAAAATAAAAATATAGATATATATATTTTATTTAGTAATGAAATAAATTCATTTCCAGATGCTACTTGAGTAACAATTAGTAATGGGTCCTCTTTGAAACTATATGTTATTGAATTCATTCCAAAATTCTCCAAAAATGTATTGAAATAAAAATAAGATACAAAAAAAACGCAAAGTAACATCACAAAATTGCTACTAATTTTTTGATTTCTGATAACCCCGCATTTGCCTAATGTTTTTTCAAGAAAATTTGCAAACATTAGAATTACTGATATATATATAAGAGAAGCGTGATGAAATAAAATTAAGGATACAGAGACAATCAGTAATAAAATCCTATATATTAAATTTTTATAGAAGAAAGCTAAATATAAGACTAATATAAACAACACAAACGACATAGATCTAGGAGTACTATACATTCCGTAATAAATTACATCTTTACTGAGAGAAAAAAGTAAACTATTCAAAAGCGATATTTGTTCATTTTTTGTGGTTTTGATAAAAAAAAGGTATGCTAAGAGTGTACTTGCTTGATATGCGATTGCAGTCAAAACAAATACACCTTTTTCGATTGAAATGTCCATAATAAGTGTTCCAATTACTATGAAAACATGATATAGTGGATAAAAAAAATAACTGCTTCCTGTATCAATAATATGCGAATTCTGTAGGTACAGCCGTGCAAGTTCTATATGAAAGAATATGTCGGTTGAACCAAAATATAAAGAATATTTTAATGTAACTCCCAAAATTAAATTTAATGAAACTAACATAATTTCTATCAAAACAAGATTACGGCCGAGTATCGTCTGTGTACTCATAATTTGAATTAGAATAATAGAGATTAAAAATAATATTATTATAAAATAATATAACTCCCTATAATTATATGAGAGAAGTATTACTATACCAAAAATATGCGAAAGAATACTAACTAAAAATAATTGAAATCCTCGATAGGAGTTTACTTCAATTAACGATTTAATCTGAAAAGTTGAATTGCTATTCGATTCTTTAAAATAAATAAAAATAAATGAGGCAATAGCAACAGGAACCAATAAATATAGGCTTCTAATTGCGAAATCATATAAACGCAAAATAAATAAAATTATATAAATAGTACTAATAACTAAAATAGATATATAAGGTAGTAAAGATAATAATCGACATAATAATCGACAAGAATTTTCTTTTGAATTGAGAAACATATTAATTCAAAATTTTTTCATATAACTTAATAATTTCGTAGGCGTTTTTTTCCATCGTATACAGTTCCCTATCTTTAGTGATGTTATTGAAGAATGTTGTATGCTCTTTTCGCATCCTTTCTATGGCATTTTTTAAATCGCTTTCTAGGTCAGAATAAATACAACCAACTTGATTTTTCTCCATAAAAATCCTCAACGATTCGAAGTTAGGAGCCAGCACCGGTAATCCGCATATAAGATATTCGAACAATTTATTAGGCAATGTGCTATGCAAATGTTGGCTAAATTTTGAAGTATTATACGAAGGTATTATTCCACAATCGTATTGAGGGAGTAACGTGAAAAGTTCTTCCGGACTAACACCACCATGAAAGACAATATTGTTATATTTCTCAATAGTTTTTTTAAGATATTCAACATAATTATTGTTCCATGAATATCCATAAATATGAAATTCAATGTTACTAATTTTCCCTAATGCATTAATTGTGTCCGTCAAATCACCATGCGTTTTAGGTGCACCGAAAATACCCTCAAAAACGACCTTCAATTTATTGAAATTATGGTGGCTGTGTGATTCTAAATGAATTAGATTTTTTTTTAATACAAAATTTGGTAAAACTAAAATGTCTTTATATTGACCTTTTAATTGCTTTTCAACTTGTTTTTTCATATATTCTGAAACTACTATAATTCCATCTGCATTGCGATTGCAATATTTCTCAATATTAATGAAAGTAAAATACGGATACAGTCCAAATGTAACAATATGTTCAAGTGTAGTTTTTGGAGTAGAACATAATGCACTTTTTTTATTTATAAGTGAATACATATCATGAATATCGTGTATTACAGGTTTATTTGTATTTCTTATAGCAACAAAAGTAAGAACATCGGGAGAATTATGTGAATGAATTAAATCAATATCAAATTTATTTACAACTTTTTGTATAGAATTTTTATGCTTTGTATAAAAAGACACATATCCGGAAGGCAACTTGACTAAACCGTCAAATATTTCATCACCAGATCCATACTCTTCATTTAAAGTCGGTCCCTGATACGCTAAAAAAATCTTCATGTCTGGGGATATATGCTTCAATGCATATGCTTCTTTATATGCACGTATACAAGGAAATGGCTGTAAAAATAAAATGTTCATACTAAAGTCACACTCATGTTTTTATCTTGGATGGAAATTGTTATTTTATCTTTAAAACTTTGTTTTTGCATTTAAATCACCTTTACATATTAATCAGTTTATATTTTATATAGATATATCATTAACCTTTCATACTTTCTTTTTTTGACCCTTTTTATTAATATTCAAAACAATATATAATATTCAGATTTCTTTCACTTCTGACTTCGATTCCAATGGCCTTCCGCCTGTACATCTGTAGGAGACGTCCTGCGCACCATCTCAATGAGTTTGCATATATCCGCCCCCTCCCTCCAGCGTCTCCATCCATTCCGTATTCTCCCTCCAGCGTAATGCACGGCACTCCCAGCATGTAGGCCTCTTTCTGAATACCCAAGGAATGAGTCAATATCTTCCTGGCATTAGCCATCAGCATAAGCATATCCAGATATCCCAGGGGCTTGATCAATCTTACATTCCTAGGCATCCTCCCTAGCAATCCATATTCATGCAGGCGCTTCTGCGTCCCTGGATGCATAGGGAACAGACCCAGCATGCCTGAATCGGATAGCACCGCGATGATGCTTCTCATATTTTCAATGCTCCTTTATGGACTATGATTTTCATTTGTATATCTGATGTCTTTTAACTATTGGAGTCTATATAAATGTGCTTGCGGTGTAGAGATGATGGGGAGTGGGATCTGTTTGCATATGCGGTAATTCTGTGAGCTTGTGTGTTTCCTTTTTTCTGTGGTTATAATACCGCGCAAAAATTTATTATTCGAACAATCAATTACACCCATAGAAAAACATGAGTAAACTTAGTGAAATAATAAAGAAAAAAGGACCGATACGCAAAGTTGGCGTAATAGGCATGGGATATGTGGGTATCCCTTCAGCCGTTTTATTTGCGGAAAAATTTGACTTCGTATGGGGTTTCCAGAGGGCTTCCCAGAGTTCAGGCTATAAAATAGAAATGCTTAACAAAGGGATAAGCCCCCTCAAAGGAGAAGAACCCGGACTTGAAGATTTGATAAAAAAAGTCCGTTCACAGGAGAGATTTGAAAGTACATCTGATTTCTCAAAGATCAACGACGTGGATGCAGTCACACTTGCCATCCAGACCCCATTCAAAGATAAGGGAGAGCTTGAGCCTGATTTCGGGGCGCTTGAAGAAGGTATCCGACAGATAGGCAAATATCTCACCAAAGGAGTCCTTGTAGTGCTTGAATCCACAATCACCCCCGGAACAACTAAGGATTTTGCGGCAGATATCCTGAAGGAAGAATCCGGACTAATACCTGGTGAAGACTTCGCGCTTGCACATGCTCCAGAAAGAGTGATGGTGGGAAGGCTTATTCAAAATATCCAGGAACATGACAGGATAGTGGGCGGGATAAACAAAGAAAGCACAGACCGTGCAGTTGAGCTTTACACACCAATCCTCACAAAAGGGAAGATTATAACAATGGATTCAACGGCGGCAGAAGTAACAAAAACGGCCGAGAACACCTTCAGGGACTTACAGATCGCTGCCATGAATGAACTGGCGCTGTATTGCGAAGCCATGAGAATAAATGTCTATGATGTAAGAACGGGTGTCGACAGCTTAAAGGGTGAGGGAATAACAAGAGCTGTGCTATATCCAGGAGCCGGTGTCGGTGGGCATTGTTTGACAAAGGATACATATCACCTTGAACGAGGGGTCAAAATATCCGGTTCAAAACTTGATTATCCCGCATATTCTGAGTCACTTTATATCCTTGCACGAAAAATAAATGATTTCATGCCAACCCACATGTATAATCTTACCCAGGAAGCATTAACGCTTGCCGGCAAGAAATTCAATGGTTCAAAAATAGCCTTGCTTGGCTGGGCTTTCCTGAACAACTCGGATGATATGAGAAATACGCCTTCTGAGCCTTATTATAACATGGTGAAGAAAGCTGGAGCGAAGATTAGTGTACATGATCCATATGTTTATGAGGACGGAAACCTCAAAGTTTCTCAGGATCTGGATGAATGTATAACGGGAGCAGCAGCGATAGTTATTTTCACAGGACATAAACAATATTTGAACTTGAAAGCCAATGCTCTCAAAAAGTTAGCAGGAAGTCCGCGCCCCATTATTATTGATGGCAGGAATGTTGTAGACCCTGATGCTTTCATCAAAGAAGGATTTATTTATAAAGGCATTGGGCGTGGAGATAAAAACAACCACGAAATATGTAAATAGGAATTTAATCGACCTCCGTGGAAAAAATTTTTCGCGGAAATTTTTTTAATTAATCCCTATTGCCTTTCCTTTTTGATATGATTCGATAGCAGCCATTGCAGTCTCAAGAGCATGCCTGCTTGTTTCCCCATTTGAAATAACCTTAGTGTCATTTTTCACAGATTTGATGAAATGTTCGAGTTCATTCTTCAATGGTTCTTTTTGTTCGACCTTGGCCGTCCTGATCCATGCTTCATCATGCAATTCAACGGTCTGTTTTATATAATCAAGATAAGCAACGCCTTTTAATCCTATTGCAGTAAGATTTCGTATCTTATGCGGCGTCAGCCAGTTCGTTTCAACCATTCCTGAGAGATTGGTATCGCACCTTAAAAGTATGGAAGCATGGTCTTCAAAAGAATGAATATCTTTGCCAGCGATCGTATAGACCTCATTGATCTTCTTGCCATAGAGATATGAAATTACATCAATATCATGTACACCCAGATCCATTATTATGCCGACATCACGTATGCGTGGATTAAATGGCCCTACCCTTCTCGAAGATATGGACACGATCTTTCCGAGCATGCCTTCATCAACAATTTCCTTAAGTTTAGAGACTGCCGGGTTGAATCTCTCGATGTGCCCTACCATCATCTTTACTTTCGCATCATGTGCCGCATTTATCATCTTATCAGCATTTTCAAGTGTATCCGCGATAGGTTTTTCGACAAGCAAATTAGTTCCTGAATTGATCACATCCATTGCAACACTATGATGAAAAGTTGTTGGCACGACTACACTTACTGCATCAAGTTCCTGTTCCAGCAATTCCTTATGGTCAAAATATGGGGTGGTATTGAATGATTTTGCAAGCGAAATAGCCCGATTCCTTTCCGTATCGCATATCCCAATAAGTTCAACATCTTTCATTTCACTATAAATTCTTATGTGGTGCTGCCCCATGGCACCGCCACCAATTACACCAACTCTCGTTTTAATCACCTATAAAATTTTATTGCATTATTTAATCAAATAATATACTCATTTAACATAAATCAAGTTAAATACAATGTAATAAGAAGCCCAATTATTTAAATATATCTGTAAATAAAATAATGAGTCTGAGTATGATGACTTTAATTCATTTTGAAAATAAGCCACACAAAAAGTATCAGGAAAAATATAAATATTATCAAAACACTATATGGTAATAGTGAGTATCATTATGAAAACAACAAAACGAATAATTAACAAGGAAATAGATTGGAACGCTCTTGATATAGGCTGGGCAGAACAATATGATGAAGATTACGGAAATCTTTTTTATGGCTTATACGATCACAAGATCAGCACATCAGCTCCAAATATAGAAGCTAGCATATTGATCTCAGCTTGATACTTTTTTGGCCAACTTTTCAAATCATTAATTTTTTAAAAATATTTATCTGTTCGAAATATGGGTCTAAGACTTTAACCTATTATTTCCCGCAATTTATCAGAAATAGTCTCGAGATGAGACATAGTTAACGAAGGATGGATAGGCAAAGATATAACCTCTCTTGATGCCTCCTCTGAAACTGGCAATGAATCGTTATACCCCAATTCTTTATAATAAGGTTGCTTATGGATGGGCAATGGGTAATAAATCCCTGTTCCAACATCCATCTTATTCAAAGATGAGACAACCTCGTCTCTTGATAAGTCGCCTCTTATCCTTACCGTGTACTGGTGAAATACATGTCCGCATCTCTTATCAACGTGGGGCAGGATCAACCCTTTAATCTTTTGAAGGCTTTTAGTGAAATATTTCGCATTATTTATTCTTGTTCTATTGAAATCACCAATTTTCCCCAACTGCACTAAACCTATAGCTGCGGCAATATCAGTCATTCGCAGGTTAAATCCAAGCATTTCATGCAAATAACGCTGTTTTGAACCATGCGACCTTATCATCCTGACTTTCTCAGCGACGTCTTTATTATTTGTTGTAATTATCCCGCCCTCACTTGTTGTCATATTCTTGGTGGGATAGAAACTAAAGGTACCATCGCCGAATGAGCCAACGCTTTTTCCCTCAAAAGTCGCGCCATGAGCCTGGCAGGCATCTTCTATGATGATGAGATCTTTATCCTCTGCAATATCCATTATCGCTTTCATGTCTGCTGACTGCCCATAAAGATGAACTGGAATGATAGCTTTTGTTTTTGGCGTTATTTTTTCGACGATGCTTTCCGGATCTATATTGAAAGTATCTTCCCTGATGTCTGCAAATACAGGTTTTGCGCCAGTGAAAAGCACAGAGTTTGCCGTAGCCACGAAAGAAAAAGGGGTTGTGATAACCTCATCCCCAGGTCCTAAACCATGGGCAAGAAGGGTGGCATGGAGTGCTGCCGTTCCTGAATTCACTGCAACTGCGAACGATGTGCCTGTATATTTCGCAAAAGCCGTCTCAAAATCCTTTACTTTTTGCCCTTCTGCGATGATGCCTGATCTTAAGACCTCTGTTACTGCACGGACTTCATCCTCGCCTATGATTGGTTTAGCTATGGGAATCATAATTATTCAAATATTATTTAAAGTTCTTAATTCTTCTGGTAGATCTTTGAATTTTGCCGGGAAACCTATTGCAAGTTTCCATGGGGGAACATCTTTTGTAACGAGCGCACCTGCTGCCACCATCGCCCCTTCCCCGACCTCAACACCGGGAAGAATGGTGGAATTAGCTCCAACAGATGCACCGCACCTCAGGGTTGTGCCTTTCAGATCAGATTTTGTCCTTATGGGATATTTATCATTGGTAAGGACGGCGCATGGCCCGATAAAAACATTATTTTCTATGATAACATTCAATGGTATATATACATTTCCCTGGATACTTACATGGCTCCCGATAACGGTACGCCCATCAAGGATAGTATTCGTACCTATTAACACTTCATCACCGATGATTGTTTCCTCGCGAATCAAAACGTTATGTCCAGTGCGAAAGTTTTTTCCTATTTTTACATCCATATAAACGGTCGTATTTGATCTAATTATGGCATTATCCCCAATAATTGTCCCTTTGAAGTTCATATCTTTTAGTTTCAATCCAGAAGCAGCCGCTTCTTTCAAGATGTTTTGAGTTGGGTGTCCAATGATAACCCTTTCACCAAATATCGTATTCTTTCCAATAGAACTTTTCCCGTAGATTATTACATTCCCTTTTTCCATGATTTAATCCTGTCTTATTTTCTTTTTAATTTTAATATAAAACACTATTGTAACAGCGAGTATTTTGCCGTTGCCTCTATCCAGAAGAGGAGACCGAAAAATGCGCTGATAGCTGAGTTTAGCAGCGGCATAAAATCATTAACCGCCCTGCCGGCAGTGATCACTTTTGAATGATATCCAAGCTCCTCAGCCTTCGCAACCAGATAATATGGATCAACAGGCAGGCAATGTACTAAACTCAATCTGCCAATTTTTAATAAAGAACTTAAGAAATCGGTATCCAGTATTATGGTCTTATCTTCCTGCAATCCTTATAGCCTCCGCTGCCATGTTATCAATTTCATCAAAAGATTCGCTAACCTTTCTCTTAATCTTTCTCTTGTGCAAGACCTCTTTCATCTCTTCGATATTCAGGGAGGCTATTTCACATGCCTTTCCAAAAGATATCTCTTCATTTTTATATAATTCAGATGCTACCGCTATTCTCAAATCTTTTCTGGATGCCATGAGCGTATTAATAGCTTCACTTATAAATTCGTCCTCACTTTTATAAAATCCAATCTTTGGAGCAATTTGTATTTCTTTTCTTATCAAATCTTGAGCCAACATTTCAACACCTGCAATTCATACAATCGCATATCTATCTTTTATTCTATTATATACTTCCATTGCTAAACCACCTTATAGTTTCTTTCAGTTCTTCTTTAAAATCACTTTCAGGTTCATACCCGAATGTTCTTGCTTTTGAGATATCAGCCAATGAATGTTTTATGTCGCCTGGTCTGGGATCGATATATACAGGTTCAATGTCTTTTCCAAGAATCACATTTATCATATCCACCAATTCATTAATTGTAATCTTTTTTCCGCAGGCAATATTGAAAATTCCTGTCTTATCAGATTCGCATGCAAGAATATTTGCATCAAACCACATGCTTCACATAGCTGAAATCCCTACTCTGCTCCCCATCACCGAAAATAACTGGAGGTTCATTGTTTATTATTGCATTGATGAATTTTGGAATTGCTGCAGCATATTGCGAATTAGGATCCTGTTTTGGCCCGAATACATTGAAATACCTAAGAGAGACTGTTTTGAGTCCGTAAATGTCCTGGAATACTTTGCAATATAACTCACCGGCAGCTTTTGTAACTGCATACGGTGACAGCGGATTTACAGGCATGCTTTCTGATTTTGGCAGTGTCGGAGTATCGCCATATACTGATGAAGATGAAGCGCAGATTACTTTTTTAATGCCTGAATCCTTAGCAGCAGTAAGTACTTTTAGAGTTCCATCAATATTTGCCTGATTTGAAGCTATAGGATCTTCTATGCTTCTGGGAACGCTGGGCAGAGCCGCTTGATGAAAAACATAGTCATGTTCTTTGAAGATTTTTACTAAATCCAGATCATTGATGTCTTTTTTAATAAGATTTAGATTGTTTTGCTTTAAATTTTTAATATTATCCAGCTTTCCTGTTGATAAATTATCAATAACCGTGACTTCATTTTCGACGATTAACCTTTCAACAAGATTTGATCCGATGAATCCAAGCCCGCCGGTGATAATTACTTTTTTGTTCTTCATAATATTGTCTAAATTCCTATTTTAAAATTATTAACTCAGCCAAGTTTCCACCCGAAGTATTTGGTTTTGCTGGAAATGCTTGTGATTTATTTAAATCTTTTTGTTTAAGTATTGTGGAATGTGCATGATGGCTTATTGGCGCTGGATGTGGATGAGAGGGAATCTTTGTGTTTCCGTGTGTATGTGGGTTAAATTGTTTTTTGAAGTCGTCGGTTCTTATGAGCCTTGTGGTTGCATAGGTCATATCGTGTAGAGGACACGGAGAGCACAGAGTGTTGTTGTTTATCTCTGTGTCCTCTGCGTGCTCTGTGGTTTTTTCTACGGAAGCAGCACGGTTTGCATCCTGGAAAAAGATCCGTTTGCATCCGTGTAATCCGTGTTCTATCGTTTTTGATGGCATCGGTTCTTTTGCGCGTGGTGGTTGCATGGGTGCATATCGTGCGCCGGGAATTTTTATAACAAATTATGTATAATATTTCCAAAATTCCAGAGGTTGCATCAGCTTCTGATCGGCGCGCTGGATAGTGTAATAAAATTTTAATATATAAACTCTTAGATTGCTTCCGCAAGTTGTTTGGAAAGTAGTTCGTTTGCCAGAGAACTTGCAGACACCCCTTTTTTCCTGGCGCTTTCCTGGAGTATCTCGGCAATTTGCATATCTACCTCCAACAGAAAATGTCTCTTTTGAACATCTACTTCCACTTCAATTTCCTCAAGATTATCGAGGTAGTCTGTGCTATCATGATTATCCCAGAAATCTGCTGCTTCCTCGTATGTTTTGAATTCTTCAGGTATTTTCTCAATTTTTTTTGGCATGGTAATATTTCCGTTCTTTATCTGTCATCTCTCTCGCAGATATTATCAATCCAGTATTATATGATTTATATACGAAAACTATAAAAAGATATCGACCTGCGGGGCTGTGGGACAAAATTGAAAGATACCCTCTCATTCAAACAATCAGTCCTTTAGAACAATAACGAATACTCTTTTACCTATGTGCTTTTTTTGAGCATCTATTTTGGCACCATTTCCATAAGGTGTAACTTTTTTCTCAT
>JAPZAP010000133.1 GCA_027460585.1 Candidatus Methanoperedens sp.
GTGTCAAGCTGCTGGTGTATCTCAAGCCCTGATTTTAATCCAAGCGCCCTGTAATCGTGACTCATAAGGTTTCCTGATATAATGCCATCTATAAAAAAATTGTTATTCCCAAAGGCTTTATTTATAATCATAACTACCTGATTTACAAATGACTCTCATGAAAAAAGCCAAGGAATGCGCGAACAAGATAAAGGAACATTCCTCGGCTCTTGTTGTTTCACATATAGATGCTGACGGGCTTACGTCTGCTGCCATCATGGGAAAAGCCCTGGAACGTGCCGGCATCAAATACAAGATAAATTTTGTTAAACAACTCGACCAGCAAACTCTTATTGAAATTGCAAACCAGGGTCATCAGCTTGTTATTTTCACCGATCTTGGCAGTGGAATGCTTGAATCGATAAAATCACTTAAGATCAATGCAGTTATCGCGGATCATCACCAGCCGCAGGGAAGTTATGAATTTCACCTGAATCCGCATCTTTTCGGAATAAACGGGGGAATAGAAGCAAGCGGCGCCGGGATGGCCTATTTCATAGCAAAAGAAATGGGTGATAATGGAGACCTTGCATCGCTAGCAATAGTGGGAGCGGTTGGAGATCTTCAGCATTCAAAACATGGGCAACTTGTGGGTTTGAACAGGACAATACTTGAGGAAGGAGTGAAGAATAAAGTTCTTTTTTTTGAGAAAGATCTCATGCTTTTCGGAAGGCAGACGCGTCCTGTATTCAAATTACTACAATATTCGACTGATATCTATTTTCCGGGATTGACAGGAAGCGAAGAAGCAAGCATAGAATTCCTGGGACGATTAGGAATAAGACAGCAGGGTGAGAAGTGGAGACGGTGGATAGACCTTGAGCCATCCGAAAAACAAAAGGTCGTATCAGCCCTCATACAATTTGGTCTTTCATCCGGGATTCCCGGTTTTAGAGTGGAAAGGCTTGTTGGGGAAGTATATACATTATTATGCGAACGTGAGGGCACAGAGGTCAGGGACGCCTCGGAATTTTCCACGCTTCTTAATTCCACAGCCCGTTATGACCATGCTGATATCGGGCTTGCCGTATGCATGGGAGACCGGGGCAAGAGCTATGATGAAGCCTGTGTTCTCCTTGCCGAACATCGAAAGAACCTGGTGGAAGGGCTGAATTTCGTGAAGGAAAAAGGTGTTACACAATTGCAGAATCTGCAATATTTCGATTCCGGCAATAAGATCAGGGAAACCATCGTGGGTATCGTAGCAGGGATGAGCTCGTCGTTCGTCAATAACAGGCAACTGCCCATAATCGCTTTCGCGGATTCAAATGGAGGGGTGAAGGTTTCGTCACGTGGGAACCAGGACCTTTTGAGGAAGGGATTGAATCTTGGAGCAGCAATAAGCGAGGCTGCAAAAGCAGTAGGCGGGACGGGGGGAGGTCATGATATTGCGGCTGGTGCTTTCATACCCCGTGAATCAATGAGCGAGTTCCTTAAAATACTTGATTTAAAGATCGGGATACAGATTAAATGAACAAAAAAAAAGAATTTGACATAAATCCGTGTAAATCGGTGTTAATCTGTGTCTAGAAAGAGACGTTTACACCGGAATGCATGAAAAAACAGTATCATCAGACACGGATTTCACGGATTAACACAGATTATTGAAAACGAAAGAATCAACTTTTCTATTTCAATAGCGGGATAAGAATATTTGTTATTGGTTTCCTTTGAGTAAATATTACTTTCACCCCGCTCTCATAAGGTTTATATCCTTACGAGATATAGTAGAGTTGCCTCTCAAAACAAAAATTAAACTGGAGGCTTGAGAAAAAAAATGAGCGAAACAACAAAACAAATAGAAGCCCGATTCTTAGAACTGGGCGTAAAGGTAGAGACGAGCGAAATCGATACAAAGCTTGACCAGTTGATCAATAAGTTCAAGGTCCCGCCAGAAGAAGCTCGCCGGAATGTAATAAATTACTTTTTAAAGAAACACAACATCCCGAAGTCTGAA
>JAPZAP010000134.1 GCA_027460585.1 Candidatus Methanoperedens sp.
GGGCAGTTCGGATATAAGACTGGGTACAGAGAAGACATCCGTGTCCGTAAGCGGCGTCGATACGGGGGTCTGGCGGTCCATGGTCACAACGAAGCTTGAAGCAGGCAGGTATCTTCAGCAAGGCGATTCAAACGCTGTGGTTATAAGCAACTCTTTAGCTCATACTACCTTTTTACAGCAGATTACGTTGAATAGACCGATTACAATAGGAGGCAAGAATTTCAAGGTCGTGGGAATCCTCGCTTCATCTGGAGGGGGTTTTGGAGGTGGTGATAATACGGTATATATGTCTGCAGATTACGCACGCCAGGTGATAAGTACAAACGTATCCAGAAACCAATTTACTATGATCATGGTGAAGGTAGCTGATCCATTGCTGGCGCCTTTAATAGCCGAGGCTATTACACAAAAACTTATGCCTTCGAGGCATGTCAATCCAAGAACCCAGGATTTTACAGTCACAGCTTTTGCAGCAATACAGCAGCAAATAACCACTATAGTCCAGTCCATATCGCTATTCCTTGCTGCGATAGCTGCGGTCTCGCTTCTTGTGGGCGCCGTAGGAATTGCAAACACCATGTTTATGTCTGTCATGGAACGCACGAGACAGATAGGATTACTCAAGGCACTCGGGGCTACAGATAATGAAGTAATGAAACTATTCATCATGGAATCCGGATTATTCGGATTTTTTGGCGGGATAATCGGGATAATTTTTGGCATACTGATATCAGTCATGACATCTGCCGTAGGTTTGAGCGCTGTTGTCACGCCCCAGCTTCTTATCTTTGCACTTGCATTCTCTGTATTTGTGGGCGTACTCTCAGGTGTTGCACCTGCAAGATCGGCAGCAAAGATGAATCCGGTGGATGCCCTGCGGTTTGAACAATAGGAATTTATATGAAAGACGGAAATTTCTTTAAAAAAATTTTAAATTCTCTACATATTAAAGAGCATCCGGCGAAGAAACATATAGACCGAAAGCTCATTTTCAGGATAAGGATTTTTTATGTGATAGGTTTCATCCTGACCGGGCTTATGCTGTATGATGTGTTGGAAGGTATTATTGGCATCGAGCTGTCTCTTGGCGGATTTCTCCTGGGATTATTCATAGGGTTCATTGCCACTCGCATGTTTATTATTCACTGGCATGAAGAGAGGGCAAAAGTTGTTTCCCGTTTAGATACGATTGGCATTATTGTAATGCTATTTTATGTGGCTTTTTCCGTATCAAGAGCATGGTTTTTCGGGCATTGGATACACGGTTCTGCCCTCACCGCCTTTACTTATAGTATTCTTGCAGGAATAATGATAGGGAGAATTGTAGGGATGCGTTTAAAAATAAAAAATATATTATCTGAGCAATTAAGTTAATATTGGCTGCTTTGTTTAATAATCATTTTTGAGCCATACTTTTAAGCAGAATTTCCGAAGCTGGACAGGAGGGAAAGATAGAACAAAAAATTATAAAGTACCGTATCCAAATATTGAAATAGAACTAAAACTATTTTGTTTGGGGTGACTTAAGTGGTTGAATACCTTCGTGCATTAAAATATCCTGTAATCAGTACGATAGTAGTTGCTATTGTATTTGTTTCTATACGTTATGTAGGAAGAGTCCTCGTTAGCTGGATGAATAATAATCCTAATCTTGCTTCTTCTTTTGCTGCATTATTTATACCACTTATAACCTTTTTTGGTGTAGTTTTTACATTGAGTCAATTAAGAGTAATGAGGCGCTCTAGGGATTTGGAATTTGCACTACAAGTAATAAAAGAAATACGTTCCGAAGATTGGATAAAAAAATTTATTCGAATTTATAAAATTCAAGAACCTAGTAAAATAAAGGAAGACATTGGCCTCGTGAACGATGTTGAAAGGGTATTGGATAGGCTTGAATGGATTGGAATTATGTTAGAGAGAGATTCTATTCCAGAAGATTTGACGATGAAGCTAATTGGTGGACTACCTCTCCGTTGCTGGTATAAACTTAGTGCTTATGTAGAAGAGAAACGCAGTGACCGAGGTCATTATGCAAGATTTGTAGAAGAGTTCGCTAAGCGTAGTTTGAAATTTCAAATAGTTCATGAGCCAAAGGAAGAATGGACAAAATTGGAAAAAAAAGAATTAGTTTACGAGTTATTGAAAACGAATATTATTGACAGTGGAGAATTAAAGTATCTTAAGCGTAAGCGATATCTCCTAAGCATGTTCGACCGCAAGTTAAAAATGACGGAAGAAGATTGGTTAAATCTTCAAGATTGAATTATTAATTATCAAGAAAACTTATAGAATCAGGTCAATAATTTAAGGTCGTAAAATATATATTATATATCCTTCATAATATATCTAAGAGGATAGATTATGAAGAAATACGATGTGACACTGGCAATTTAGAGCGTAATTGTTATTAAAATGCATACCATTTCTGAAAGTCTTGCACCTAAAGTCTATCGTCTGCACCTAAAGCCTGTCAAAAAGGTCACTTTAGGTGCAAAGCTGCACACAGGAAAAGCTATTTAATCATTGGCGAATTCATATATTAAGCGGAGGTTAGAATACATGACCGGAAAAACTCTTTCTGAAAAGATTATCGGGGAGCATTGCGGCAGGGAAGTAAAAGCAGGGGAAGTTGTTATCGTTAATGTTGATTTAAGTTATGTTCAGGATGGAACGGGTCCTCTTACGGTGCGAAGGATGAAAGAGATGGGGTTGGAAAAAGCATACAACCCAAAGAAAACCATATTTTTCCTTGACCATGCCTCTCCAAGCCCGAGGATGGAACTGAGCAACGACCATGAACTCTTGAGGGATTTTGCCAGGAAAGCCGGTATAACATTATCAGATGTGGGAAACGGCATATCCCATCATAATTCCCTGGAAAAATATGCCTGTCCCGGCGATATTATTGTCGGAGCCGACTCCCATACATGCACAAACGGCGCCATTGGCGCATTCGGGACAGGAATGGGAAGTACTGATGTGGCCGCAGCAATAGCGCTCGGGAAGACGTGGATGAAAGTTCCTGAAACATATCTCGTTACCGTGAACGGGAGGCTTCCAAAAGGTGTGTATTCCAAGGATATAATTCTCCATCTAATCGGCTCAATCAGCGCCAACGGGGCTACATATAAGGCGCTGGAATTTACCGGCGATACCATATCGGATATGAGTACGGCAGCCCGGAGTACGATAGCCAATATGTCAGTCGAAGCCGGAGCTAAAGCAGGCTTGTTTACACCTGATGATGAAACCAGGAATTTCCTGAAAGCCATGGGCAGGGAGGAAGCATTCAGGGAATTGAAGTCAGATGAGGATGCTGAGTTTGAAAAGCGGATTGAGATTAACGCAAATGAGCTTGAACCTTTAATTGCCTGCCCGCATCTCGTTGATAATGTCAAAAAAATAAGCGAAATCGGGAAAGTCAAGGTCGATGAGGTCTTTATCGGCACATCATGCAACGGGAGGCTCGAAGACCTTCATATTGCAGCATCGATATTGAAAGGACATACTATTAACCCCAATCTCAGGGTCATTGTGACTCCGGCTTCCCGGCGCGTTTATATGGAAGCCTTACGGGACGGCACCATAGAAACATTCATGGACGCAGGGGCGCTCGTTACCGCATCCGGATGCGGGGCATGCGACGGTGTGCATCTGGGCATCCTCGGGGATGGCGAGGTCTGCCTCGCAACCCAGCCCCGGAATTTTAAAGGGAGGATGGGCGATGCGGACTCTTTCATCTATCTTGGCAATCCGGCTGTTGCCGCCGCCACTGCTTTAACCGGTGAGATATCTGACCCGAGAGAGGTGATGTAACATGGGAAAAGCATGGAAATTCGGGGACAGCATAAGCACTGACCTAATTGCGCCCGGCAGGTATTTTCATCTTCGCTCAAACCTTCCTGAGTTGACAAAACACGTACTGGAAGGGGCGCGGCCTGAATTCGCCTCGCAGGTTCAAAGCGGTGACTTTGTTGTTGCAGGAGAAAATTTTGGGCTTGGCTCAAGCAGGGAACATGCCCCAACGATAATTAAAGTGGCAGGTGTAAAAGCAGTCTTGGCAAAGAGTTTTGCAAGGATATTTTTCAGGAACTGCATAAACATCGGGCTTCCCGCCATTACCTGCAATACGGATGAAATAGATGAGGGAGATGAGCTTGAACTCGATATGGAAAAGGGCGTGGTGAGGAATAAAACGAAAGGGAAAGAACTGGATTTCCCGCCTCTTCCTCCGGTCATGAACAGGATACTGCAGGAAGGTGGCCTTGTTGCTTTTATAAAAGCGCACAAGAGCCTTGAGATTTGAAGCCGGCATTCAAATTCCAGGGTCATCAACCTCCTGCTGCGTTAACCCGGTTTTTTTGCCATTTTTTCATGAAATAATAATATACACAGCCTGCTAAAAGTACGATGCAGCCTCTTATCCAGGCATCCCACGTAAGGAAAACCAGTAAAACCATACAGGTTATTATTCCAAGAACGGGAATTATGCGGGGATAAACACGTTTTTCCAGTTTCAGCGCCGCATAATTGGCAAGAAGATAATACAAGAGTGAACCGAAGTTGGCCAACGCGATAGCCTGTAGGAGGTTTGAGAATGTGGCTAAAATTGCCATGGTAAAGCCAAAAACGAGTACTGTATAGTAGGGAGTTGAACGTTTATCCAGTCTGGAAAAGAGACGCGGAAGGTCACTTTCGCTTGACATTGCAAAAGAAATGCGTGATAATCCCAGAAGTGTTGTGAGGAGAACGCTAAAAGTTGCTACGAGGGCGCCTATGGAGACAAAATAAGTAAGATTTGCACTCACCGACTGGGCTGCATCAGCAAGGGGCGAACCTGAGGATGCAAGCTCCTTATACCCGACAAGACCTATTGCGGTGAAGCTGACCAGCATGTAAACAACAGTTGATACCACAAGGGCAAGAATAATTGCGCGGGGGATGTTCTTTTTTGGTTCCTTCACTTCCTCGCTTATGAGTGTGACCCTCGCAAATCCTGAATATGCAAAGAATATGAGAGTAGCCCCCTGCATTATGCCAATTTCCCCGGTCGGCATGAATGGTGAAAAATTGCCAGCCTTTACAAAACCCAGGCCGAAAACGACGAAAAAGGCAAGGATGAGGAGCTTAATAATCACAAGGATATCATTGACAAGACTTGAATCGCGGGCCCCGAGGTAATTTATGAAGGTAACAACGAGGCACGCCAGCGCTGCTACCAGATTCACGCTTACAGGAAATGGTATGAATAACGCAAGGTAACTTGCAAATCCGAGACTCACTACCACGCCGGTCACTACATTGGATAAAATCCAGAGCCACCCTGAAATAAAGCCAGCAAAAGGCGATATGAGTTCACGGGCGTATTCGTAGCCGCCACCTTCTTTCGGGATGGAGTGCGCAAGCTCGGCAAAACTCAATGCAGTGAACCCTGAAATAAAGGCGCCGATTACCAGAGATATTAACAATGCAGGGCCTGCAAGACCTGCTGCGATACCGGTCACCACAAAAATACCTGAGCCGATAATGGCGCCGACCCCGATGGCAAATGCGTCAAATAATCCAAGTGTCCTTTTTAATCGATTAGCCATTTCCCTGCCACTTCTAATACTGTAAATCGGTATTTGGCTTTCCGATTAAATATAAGTAACCGTGAATGTAAAATCCTTTGGTGTTGTTAATTCAAAAAGCAAAATAGCCACTGAGACACGGAGGTCACAGAGTCATTATTTCTCTGTGTTCTCTGCACCTCTGTGGCTAATATTTTTCAAAAAACCAAGCTATTTTACGCGGAGTTCCTATCTCGACTTATATTTCCTGCACTGGCGCAAGAACTCATCAAAGGAATTCGAAGCAGGATGAGTATGCATGTAGCTTGCCATGGTGTTATGCTCCATGAGCCCGTCCTTCCCGTCAACAATCCCTTTTCCCCGCCTCAATTTATAAACAAGGGTCGCATCACTGTCACATTCAGTTATTGAATAATGGAACTCATGTCCTTTGATAATCCTGCCTTTCCTGGCAATGGGCGAGTCAATTGCAGTTTCAGCTTCTGTATAACCGAGCGCCTGGAGTTTGTCGGTCATCCTCGAACTTGCAGGAAGGATGCCTGCCATTTTATAAGTCCTGTCGATTTGAAGGCTTTCATTCAGGTACAAAAGCGCGCCGCATTCGCCGTATATGGGCATGCCGTCTTCTGCTGCTTTTTTTATCTCATTGCGCGTTCTAGAGGCGGAAAGTTCTTTCGCAAAGAGTTCAGGATACCCGCCTCCGAGATATATGCCGTCCACATCTGGCAGCCCGTCGGTCATCGGGCTGAAAAAAATTAGTTCCGCATCCGACATCCTGAGTTCATCAAATGAATCCTCATAATAGAAACAGAATGCGCTGTCATAAGCAATCCCGATTTTGACATCGAATTTTTCCAGTGGTTGGTTTAGCTCCACATCAGGCGCTGTAAAATTATTGGCTATTGTTTTTACTGATTCGACATCGATATGTTTTTTAATAAAATCCGATAGCTTCCCAATATTCAGGTTATCCTCACCAGCCATGTGAAGCCCGAGATGGCGTGATGGGATTGACAATTCCGGATTTTTGGGAAGCGCTCCGATTACGGGGATTTTTATGCCGGAGCTTTGCAGTGAATCCTTTATGAGCTTGATATGCCTGTCACTGCCTGCGTTATTGAGGATTATCCCTGCGATATTTACACTGTCAAATTCGCTGAAACCTTTAACAAGCGCAGCAATGCTTCGCGAGGCGCCGTGGGCGTTGATAACGAGAATCACCGGCACATTGAGAATCTTCGCAACATGGGCGGTGCTTGCTATTTCCGTGTCGTCGATGCCGTCAAAAAGACCCATCACTCCTTCTATTATGCAATAATCAGCGCCCTTTGAAGCGCGCGCGAAGGTTTCAAGCACTCCACGCTCACCCATCATGAAACTGTCAAGATTCCGGGAAGGGCGCCCGCAGATGCGTGTGTGGTGACCCGGGTCGATGAAATCGGGTCCGACCTTGAAAGGCTGGACTTTATAATGTTTGCCAAGGGCTGCCATCAATCCCATTGCGACTGTGGTTTTTCCTACGCCACTGCCTGTGCCTGCTATCAGGATTGCCTTTATGTTTTTCACAGCGAGGAAAACGACTTAAAGGGATATAAGCTTCATTCCGGAATATGATTATCTTTTCCGGCTTTCCGTTCTCTATCCCGTTTAACTATCCTGTCTGATATTTTGCCAATCCGATCTCGACCAAAATACCATAATTGTTAATATCACATCCTTACATCCTGATATATGTGGACAAAGCAGTATTCAGGAAATTGGAAGGTATCCATGACCTTCAGGCCAGTGACCAGCAAACACTTTTAGCGATCCTTAAAAAAGAACTTAAAGGCTATAGTGTTTTTGACCTGATGAAAATACAGGCTCATCTGGAGAAAGACTTTCGGGATCTGCCGCCTGAATATAAAAAAAGATTACAGCAAAAATTATCGGAACATCTTTTTGTTAA
>JAPZAP010000135.1 GCA_027460585.1 Candidatus Methanoperedens sp.
GACCTCACGATAATAAAAACTATTATTACAAGAGCTAATAATGTAAAAGCTCTTTTTAGATGTGGCTGCATTACTTTTTCACCTTTCCATCGCTGGGTATCTTATCATTCGTTTTTTACCCTTATTTTTTTCTCAGCATATAGAACACAGCTATTAGTGTGATCAGTCCGGCCATCCCTGTAAATCCGGGCGCTTTAGGCGAAGCGGTCTTTGAAGGTGTTGTAGTGGGTTTTACAATATCTTCAGCTTTTTTTACATCCATATTCGCTGAATTTATTTCATCCTCGAAATGTGTAAGATTGAACTCATGCCACATTGGAGCAAGATTTCCAAGGGTATTAAGGGCATTATCCGTGTATTTTTTAGCCTGTGCAACATCTGTTCCATTCTTCTGTGCCCAGAATATATCCTGTTGTGCCATTTCGATATTGAATTGCAGTTTATTTACTTTTCTGAGCAGATCTTCCGCTGTGAGAGGGATGTCATAAGGAGCTATTTTTTTGTAAACGGAATGACAGGTCCCACAGGAATTCCTGAAATCCTCTGGATTAGGTTTCGTGAAAGTATGAGGATGATGACATGTTGTGCATGTTGGCGCAAGTTGTAAAGATTCAAGTTTCTGGTAATGAGTACTATTCTCAAAATTGTCAAGTTCTTTTGGATGGCATTTTCCACAGGTATTTGGTACATTTGTATAATAAACAGGACTTTGCGGGTCGGTAGTGTTCTTGAAATTATGTGCTTTTTCCTTGGTAGCCTGTTTCGGGTCTCCCCCATGACAGGCATCGCATGAAACGCCTTTCAGGGCATGGACCGATTCTGACCACTGCTGGTAATTTGCAGTTGCAAGCTGTCTTACCTTGTCTTCATGGCATTCAAGGGAACACGCTACATTTCTTTCAAGGTGCTGAATCCTTATTTGATTAAAGTGTTGTTGTTCTTCGATAAATGGTGTTAAAGTCTTGTGACAATCAATACATGAATTTTCTAATGCAATTACTCCAGGAATAAATACAAAAATTCCTGTTAAAACTAAAATCGCAATTAATATTTTTTTAAATAAAACTGTTTTCATTTTCCTCATACCTTCCGTTTTAGACACTTACGTTTTGAAATCCACAATTTTTCTATCGTTTTTATTAACTTAACCACTTATTTTCTATATTTAAAACTTTTGGTTTTATCGTCTTTATTTTTTTCATCTGATTGTTCTTTTTAGCAAAATCCTTTCATAGATAAGAATAAAGGCCATGCAAGCGTAATCCTATCCATGGAAATATCTGATATATTGCTGAAATTGAAAAATAATGAAATAAGCATTAAAGACGCTGAAATGGAGCTTCGCATCAATAACTATGAATTGGTATCAGATATTGCAAAGGTGGATATACATCGCATGAAAAGAGTGGGTATCCCTGAAGCAATTATCGCTGATTGCAAGACTTATGAAGAAGTTGCATCCATAGCGCGTGTCCATCTGGAAAAAGAAGGAGGTGTAATAATAACACGAGTAAATGACAAAAATTTTGCATCGTTGAAATCATTAGCTGAAGAAACAAAGTCAAAAATTAGATGGGAAAAGCGTGCGAGGATCATCATAATAGGTGAAACATTAACAAAGCAGGGGGGAAAAATTGGAGTTATCTCAGCGGGAACAGCTGATATCCCTGTAGCTGAAGAAGCAAAAGTGATAGCAGAAGAGATGGGTTGTTCTGTTTTTGTAATATATGATGTGGGTGTTGCAGGTATCCACAGGCTATTTCCCGAATTAACGAAGCTTGTAAAAGCAGGAGTGGATGCTATTGTGGTTGTTGCCGGCAGGGAGGGTACACTTCCTACAATTGTATCCGGGTTAGTTGATGTCCCTGTCATCGGAGTGCCGGTATCTACCGGATATGGCGCAGGTGGGAATGGAAAAGCAGCTCTTTTATCCATGCTTCAATCGTGTTCAGTTTTGACGGTTGTAAATATTGATGCAGGTTTCACAGCCGGGGCATTTGCAGCAAGGATAGCTAATCTGGCTGCAAAAAATCGCACTTGAAGAAAATAGCCTGTTACTAAATCATCCCCATAACATCATATTATCTTTGTAACATATTCTAAATATCCATTTGAACAGTACTTCCGATTGATCACACTTCCGAATGAGATATTTTCTGTAACCTGTTATCTTAATCTCAGATTGGATAAATCCATTCATTCCTCATAAATAAAATCAATATCTCTTGATATTCATTTTAAAAAAGCGTGAACAAA
>JAPZAP010000136.1 GCA_027460585.1 Candidatus Methanoperedens sp.
ATGAGAAAAAAGTTACACCTTATGGAAATGGTGCCAAAATAGATGCTCAAAAAAAGCACATAGGTAAAAGAGTATTCGTTATTGTTCTAAAGGACTGATTGTTTGAATGAGAGGGTATCTTTCAATTTTGTCCCACAGCCAATGGGTACGAAAGTTTAAAATATCGAAAGGTACAAACAAATATTAATAAACGGAGGTTAGAATCATGTGCAGTACATATTCAGGATTCTCAATAATGCCAGAAGACCTTGAAGAAATGAAAAAATCAAGTTCAATGTTCTGGTGTGTTTCATGCAAGAAAACTTTTATGAAGAAGGGTGCAACGAAATGTCCGAATTGCGGGTCAAATAAGATCAAAGCAAGAGCGCCATAGGCTTTACCAAACAATAAATTAACAACGAACTCATACTAACTATGAACTCTGCTACCGGAGTTCGTTTCAGTTCTCGTATATTGATAACCACAAGGAATATAAAAACTGAAGTCGTTGTATAGTAATAGATACAAGCATTTTGAATAAAAACGGGAGATATTCAAAAATGCATAAAGTCCGGCAATTGGACTGGTCTGTACATATAGATACATATTAAAGAAAAATTTGCAATAGATGTCCCTGGCATAGGGGTGGACATGAAAAGCGAATATGACAAGTCAGCACAATCAAGCTGCATATATTGATCTGGAGAGAATAGCATGAAGATACTTGTAGTTGATGATAATAAGAACGACAGGCTGATCCTATTCACGATATTGAAAAGCCGCAGCTATGATGTTTTGGAAGCAGGCAATGGAATTGAAGCGCTGGAACAAATAGAAAAAGAAAAGCCCGATATTATTGTTTCAGATATAATGATGCCTGAGATGGACGGTTTCATGCTGTTGCAGAATCTTAAGGAAAACAGGACGACAAAAGCCATACCTTTTGTATTTTATTCCGCAACCTATACGAGTGAAAAGGATATTGAATTCGGGCTTTCACTTGGAGCATCGCGATTTTTTGTAAAACCCATGGAACCGGGGAAACTGCTTTCCGGGATCGAGAAGGTCATAAAGGAATTCGAATACGGGGAACAGAAGCCGGCCAAACCTTCGCTTACCCCGGAAGAAACCAGGGAAAAATATAGCCAGCGTATTCTCCATAAACTTGAATCTAAAATAACAGATCTTGAGGAAGAGATCAGGCGACGCAAAATAGCTGAGGATGAACTGCACAAATTAAAAGAAGAACTTGAACTGAAAGTAAAAGAGCGGACCAGCCAACTTGAGATAGAGATCGAGAAGCACAAAAAAAGTGAAGACGCCCTGGCAGAATCGGAACAGATGTACCGTGCAATTTTTGAGAATACAGGAACTGCCACACTTATCTTAGAAGAGGATACTACAATATCAATGGCGAACTCAATATTTGAAAGACTATCGGGCTATTCAAAGGAAGAAGTTGAGGGTAAGAAAAGCTGGACAGAATTCGTGGGCAAGGAAGACCTTGAGACGATGAAGAAATATCATCAAATTAGAAGAACTGACCCGAAAAAAGCTCCGCAACAGTATGAATTCAGTTTCGTAGACAAAAATGGGGATGTAAGATTTGCCTTGATCAGCATCGTAATGATACCGGGCAGTAACAAAAGCGTCGCATCCATTATAGACATCACCGAGAGAAAACGCGCCGAGCAGGAGCTTTGGCTTGCCAAGGAAGAGGCTGAGTGCGCAAACCACGTTAAATCTGAATTTCTCTCAAGGATGAGCCATGAATTCAAGACGCCGCTTAATGCAATTCTTGGTTTTTCTGAAATGCTGAAGATGAAAACACCGGGGGAATTGAATGAAAAGCAGGAGCACTACGTTGATAATATCCATAATAGCGGGAAGCATTTGCTTGGAATAATTAACGACATGCTTGATCTGCTAAAAATTGAATCCGATGATAAACTACCTCTCTTAATCGAGCCGTTATTCGCACCGGAATTAATAGGTGAGACCATGATTTTCGTACAGGAAAAAGCAGAGCGTAAGGGTATAGTGTTTAAGAAAGAAATTGATCCCGGTCTTGGGGATATCAAAGCAGATAAATTGAGGTTCAAGCAAATACTCCTGAAACTCCTTGATAATACAATAAAATTCAGCAAACCGCAAGGAGGAACTGTAACTGTCAAAGCAGTAAAAGCCGGCGATATGGCACAATTCTCGATTTCTGATACTGGCATTGGCATAAGGGAAAAGGATATGGGCAAGATATTCAGTCTTTTCCACCAGGTTGATTCAGGGATTAAAAGGAGATATGGCGGAACAGGTTCGGGGCTTGCTATTACGAAGCAGCTTGTGGAACAGCATGGAGGAAAATTATTAGTTGAGAGTAAATACGGCGAAGGCAGCACGTTTACATTCACGCTGCCACTCGTTGCGAAGATGGAGGAAAATAAATGACAAAAATACTTGTAGTGGATGATGAACATTTTAATATTGAAATTATTTCAGGACTTTTACCGAAAGAATTTGAGATCGAGACAGCCGCCAATGGGAAAGAGGCGCTGGAAAAAGTAGAAGAAACGTCTCCGGACCTGATACTCCTTGATGTGATCATGCCTGAATTAAACGGTTTTGATGTTTGCAGGAAGCTTAAGGGCGATGAAAAAACCATGTGCATTCCTGTAGTAATGGTGACAAGCCTTACGGAAAAAGATGACAGGATACGGGGGATCGAAGCAGGGGCAGACGACTTTTTAAACAAACCTGTCGATAAATATGAATTAAATGCGCGGGTGAAATCTCTGCTTCGGGTCAAGAAGTACCATGATGAACTGGTGGAAGAACAGGAAAAACTCCGGATTCTCAACGAACATCTTGAAGACAAGGTCAAAGAGAGAACTGCCACGCTTGCGGCTGAAGTGGAAATGCGTAAAAAGGCGCAGAATCTCCTGCAAATTACCCTGAAGGAACTTGCCCGCTCAAAGGCTGAACTTGAACAGATAGTCTTTATCGCATCCCGTGAACTGCAGCAGCCTTTGCAGACTGTTTCCAGCAATCTTGGGCATCTGGGAAATAGTTATAAAGGCAAGTTTCTTGATAAGGACGCATGGGAGATCGTTGGGAACGCGGTGGATGGCACTATCGGGATGCAAAGAAGGATCAATGACCTGTATACATATTCTAGAATGGGGACAAAGAAAGAGCCGGCAGACACCGTAGTTATCCTTAATGAAGCGCTTGCTAATCTTAGTGTTGTTATCAAGAAAACAGGGACTCAAATAACACATGATAAACTACCTGTGGTAACTGGCGATGCGTCGCAGCTTTGCCAGTTATTTCATCACCTGCTTGATAACGCTATCAAGTTCAGAAGTGCCAGTCCGCCAAAAGTGCATATTTCTGCTGGACAAGTTGGGGAAGACTGGGTGTTTTCAGTGCAGGATAACGGGGTGGGGATAGACCCGAAATACATTGACAACCTGTTCCTGATTTCAGAGCAAGTCCGCGAAGGGCAGCCAAAAACAGGTATTGGGCTTGCGATATGTAAAAAGATCGTAGAACGTCATGGGGGAAAGATTTGGGTTGAATCCGAAAAAGGAAAGGGTTCAACATTCCATTTCACCATACCGAAAAAGTAAGGAGTTATAACTTTAACGAAAAATTCGCATATACAGTGTTTCCGAAAAGAAAAGGCGAGTACCAGAACCTAATTATGATAACCACAACAATTATAAAAACTTAAGTAGTAACGTTTGTAATAGATACAGGTATTCAAAAAAAATGAAAGTTCTTGCTGTGGATGATACTAAAAACGACAGGCTTTTACTTACCAAGATACTTTCATCTGCCGGTTATGATGTCAAAAGCGCGTGTAACGGCATCGAAGCGCTTCATATTATAGAAAACGAAAAACCCGACCTTATCATATCGGATATAATGATGCCGGAAATGGATGGGTTCATGTTGTGCATGGAGCTTAAAAAGAACCATGGAACAAGCGATATTCCCATTATATTTTACACTGCCACTTATACGGAATATGAAGATGAAAAGCTGGCAATGCTTGAAGGTGCGGCTGGTTTTATCAGGAAGCCGGAGGAACCATTGAAGATTATTGAAATAATCAAGAACACAATGGGGAATTATGCTGGAGGGAAATGTGCGCACTTTGAGCCTGAAATAAAGTATGAAAAAGAATACTTTTCTTTATACAGCCAGAGGCTTCTTAAAAAATTAGAAGATAAGGTGATACAGCTTGGAATAACAAACCGGATATTGGATGCCGCGTTTGAAGAATCAAAGAGCCTGGACAGGCTTAAGTCAAATATTCTCTCCAATGTTACGCATGATCTTCGCACCCAGCTATTTTATGCGATAGGATACCTGGAGCTGGCAATGGGCGATACCGGGGAACCGGGAAAAACAGAGTGCTTTGAAAAGTGCCGGGATGCACTTCTTCGCGAGAATGAGATAATAGCAAATCTGATCGAGAATTCGAATAGAGAGGAAAATGACATGAACCCTTATGATCCCAATCTTGAAAATCTGCTAGATGATGTCATCAGGTTCAACCAGAGAAGAGGGGAAATAACGGATTGCAGGGAAGATAAAACCATTAACCAATTTTCGACATTTCATCCCGGTTAAGGAGAGGGTAAAAACATGAAGGTGCTTATCGTTGACAATAACAAGAATGACAGGATGCTTATTTCAAAAATGCTCAGAGTCCGCGGTTATGACGTCCTGGAAGCAAGGAATGGTGTTGAAGCGCTGCGACTTTTAGAAACTGTAACACCAGACCTGATAATCTCAAACATAAGTATGCCGGGGATGGACGGATTTACTCTGCTGCTGCTGCTTAAGAAAAACAGTAAAACAAATATCATGCCATTCGTGTTCTACACAGAAACTTATGTGAGCGATGAGGACAGGGAACTTGGATTATCACTGGGAGCATCAAGATATCTTATAAGGCCGTTAGAGCCAAAAGAATTCTTTTGCGAGATTGAAGCGGCGCTAAAAGAATTCAAAGCCGGCGAACTCAAACCTAAGAGACCAAAAATAACCGAGGAGGAATACCTGGACAAATACAGCCAGCGTATATCCCAGGCGCTTGACTCCGAAATAGATAAAATTGACCGGGAAATCGAAAAAAGCAAAATTGCTGGGGAAGCCCCTCAAGAAGAGAACTCAGAGAGACAAAGGCTTGAAAAGGATGCGGCGCAGCGTGCCAGTCTTATCAAATCAGAATTCCTTGAGGAAATGAGCCATGAACTCAGGGCACCTCTTAATGCTATCCTGGGATTTAATGAACTCTTGAAGATGAAAACGACAGGGGAATTGAATGAAAAGCAGGAGAATTGTATAAATAATATCTCAAATAGCGCAAAGCATCTGCTTGGTATAATAAATGACCTGCCTGACCTTGTTAAAGTGGGATCGGGTGAAAACCTGCCCTTATTCATCGAACCGTTCAATGCTCATGAAGCAATTGATGAAACCCTGGTATTAGTTCAGGAAAAAGCTGTGCAGAAGAATATCATCATCAAGAAAGAGATCGATTCTGGGCTTAACATCATATCAGCAGATAAGATCAGGTTCAAGCAGATACTCCTAAATCTCCTTGATAACGCCATAAAATTCAGCAAACCGCAAGGCGGGACAATTCTGATCGCGGCGCGAAAAGCCGGTGATATGGCGCAATTCTCAATCCGTGATACAGGAACAGGCATCAGGGAAGAGGATATGGGTAAGCTTTTTAGCGTGTTCTGCGATGCAGATTCCGGACGAAGCAGGAAATATGCTTTTACAGGTGCCAGGCTTGCGATCATAAAGCAGCTTGTGGAACAACACGGTGGCAGGATATCGGTAGAGAGTAAATACGGCGAGGGAACCACTTTCACGTTTACGATACCGGTGAGGAATGAGATAAAATAATATCATAATAACCACAACAATTATCATAATTAAAGTAGTTACGTAATATTGAAACAGGATATGGAATACAAGCGAATTTATCATAAATGTATGCAAATTTACACAGAAACCTGCAGGAAACTTTTTTATTAAGAGGGATATAATGAAAAACGCTGCCGAAAGAAAAACAGGACAACTGGCAGACCATGGAAAACTTTTCCAGGCGATTTTTGAGCAGGCTGCCATTGGAGTGGCGCTGGTTTCGACATCAGACGGCAAGTTCATCAAGGTCAATAAGAAATATTGCGACATTACAGGTTATTCCGAAGAAGAAATGTGCAACATGGACTTCAACTCCATAACATATCCTGAAGACATGAAATCTGACTTTGAAATTATTGAACTCCTGAAATCCGGGAATATCCGTGAATTCACCAAGGAAAAACGCTATATCCACAAAAACGGGGAGATCGTATGGGTGAGCGGGACGGTTTCTCCATTGTGGGATCCCGGTAATGAGCCCGGTTACTACATAACTGTTGTCCAGGATATCACCCAGCGAAAGCGGGTGGAAGAGAAACTCAAAGCAGCTATTTTGAAAACCCAGAATGAAAAAAATAAATCGGAAGCCATCATTTCCGCCCTTGGAGATGGAATAATAATCCAGGATAAGAATTATAATATAGTTTATCAGAACAAGGTCCAGACAGATCTAATGGGGGAACATGATGGAGAGCTTTGTTACAAAGTGTATGAAAGGAGGGATACTGTTTGCGAAGATTGTCCCGTTGAAAGAACCTTCAATGATGGAAAGATCCACATGACAGAAAGAGTTGTACCAAATGGAAATGGATTATCATATTTTGATCTTATTTCATCGCCATTGAGGGACCCTGAAGGAAATATAATAGCAGGGGTAAAGATAGTCCGGGATATGACTGAGAAAAGGAGAGCTGAAGAAGAGGTGCGTTCCACAAAAGACAGGTTACAGTTCCTTCTGGATTCCTCATTTGCGGTAATTTATACATGCAAGCCCTTTGGGGATTTTGGAGCGACTTACATAAGTGAGAACGTAACTAAGGTTCTTGGATACATGTCATCGGATTTCACGGAAAATCCATTATTCTGGCAAGACCGCATACATCCGGATGATAAAGAAAGGGTTATCAGAGCCCTAGAAAGCATATTTGAATCAGAACATCAAATTCTTGAATATCGTTTCCTGGATAAAAATGGGGTTTACATGTGGATGCGCGATGAGCTCAGGCTGATAAGGGATGAGAATAATCAGCCTAAAGAAGTTGCAGGTTACTGGATAGATATCACAAAAAGCAAGCAGGCCCAGGAAGAGCGAATCCAGCTTCTGGAAAAGGAGCATGCTGCGCGCACTGATGCAGAAGCCGCACGAAAACTTGACCGTATGAAAAACATGTTCATAGCAAGCACATCGCATGAACTGAGAACTCCCCTGAACTCCATCATTGGCTTTACAGGCATACTTCTCCAGGGATGGTCAGGCGAACTGAATAAAGAGCAGAAGGAGTATCTTGAAATGATCAACTCCTCTTCAAAACATCTTCTCGAACTCATTATTGAGATATTAGATATTTCAAGGATCGAATCCGGAAATATAGATATGAAAGATTCTGTGTTCGATCTCAGGGCGGTCATGGATGAAGCTATTAGGACGCTGCGAACAAGCATAAAGGAGAAAGGGCTTGATATAAGTGTTGAAATGGAAGACATATCCATAAGATCCGACAGGAGACGCCTGCTCCAGTGTATGATGAACCTGATCGGGAATTCTGTTAAGTACACAGAAAGTGGAAGCATCAAAATAAGTGCAAAGATCCTGGAAAATAAAGTGGATATATCTGTAACAGATACAGGCATTGGAATAAAAACGCAAGACATTCCAAGACTCTTTGTACCGTTCACGAGACTTGAATCACCTTTGAGCATGAAAACTTCAGGCACCGGGCTTGGTCTTTATCTTACAAAGAAACTTGTACAAGACGTTCTTGGGGGAGAGATTTATGTTCTTAGCAAATATGGCGGGGGAAGTACATTCACAATCCAGATTCCCGTTGAATTCAAAAAGATCAGGATAAGCCTTCCTAAAAAGAATGCAGGTTTTTCAAATATCGAAACAACCGGAAGAATTATAAAAAGCAAAGTAGATATATAATTTATAATAAGAGGGTATTTTGGACAAAACCGGGAGATATTCCAAACCTTATATATAAAATTGAAAAGGATAATTTCCGGGCATAGGCACGCAAGGCATCGAAAAAGGATAAGTGTTCGAACAATAGCGGATAAGATACCGGGAATAATCAGTGCAGGAAGATCATGAAAATACTGGTGGTTGATGATAATATAAACGATAGGAATCTATTGCTTGAACTTCTCAATGCTGACGGTTATGAGGTGACCAGTGCATCCAATGGGGTTGAGGCGCTTGAAAAAATAAGAGAGTCAAAACCTGACCTTGTGATCTCTGATATTATGATGCCTGAAATGGATGGGTTCGGGTTATGCAGGGAATTAAAAAAAACAGTGGAAACAATAAAGATCCCCGTAATTTTGTATTCTTCCTCGTTCACAGACCGGGAAGATGAAAAACTTGTTATGGAAGAAGGTGCTGCTGCTTATATCAGGAAGCCTTTTGAGATAAAACCGTTCCTTGAAAAAATAAGGGAAATTATAACGGGCTACAAGGCCGGAAAAATATCCCAGCCTATGCCAGGAATACTCGATGAAAAGGAGTATCTTTCTTTATACAGCCGAAGGCTCATGAAAAAATTAGAAAATAAGGTATTTGAGCTTGAAAATGCAAACAAGAAATTGGAGACGGCACTTTCGGAGTTAGAAACGATCGACCGGCTTAAAGACAATATACTTGCAAATGTTACGCATGAGCTTCGCACTCCGCTGACACATGCCCTGGGATATGTCGAGCTTGCAATCAGTGAAACCGATGAAACCAAAAAAAAGGAGTATTCCCGGAGGAGCAGGGATGCGCTTCTTCGCGAAAATGAAGTTATAACGCACCTGGTCGAAGCTGCATACGCAGATAAAGGTCTTCTTAAGCCGGTATTTGAGACAATGAATGTCGCACAGATCATAAATGAAACTATCCAGGCGCTCCTGCCAAAGGCGCAGGCGTATAGCATTCTTGTTTCTTGCGAAGTTAAAGACGAACTTTTTGCAAAAGGCGATAGGAACCAGATAAAGCATGTTCTTGAAAACCTGCTTGATAATGCCATCAAGTTTAACAGGAAAGGTGGAAAAGTGGAAATATCGGCCTGCAGGGAAGATGAAATGGTAAAAGTATGTGTCAAAGATACCGGTATAGGGATACCCGAAGAAAAAATGGGTAAGCTGTTTGACAAAATGTATCAGGTGGATTCTGAGACTACCAGGAAATTTGGAGGGATCGGTTTAGGTCTTTCGATCGCAAAGAATATAGTGGAAGCCCATGAAGGCAGGATATGGGTGGAAAGTAAAGCAGGGGAAGGGAGTAAATTCTATTTTACCATGCCGGCGCAGGAGAGAACTTGAAAGCGCTTGTATGGGTGGATAGCAAATATGGGGAAGGGAGCACGTTTACATTTATACTTCCATTGAACGAAATAAAGGTGATAAATATATGAAAAAGGTGCTTGTGGTTGAAGATAATAACATAAATTTGGAACTGGTTCTTGAAATTCTTGATGCCATGGGTTTTGAAGCAAAAGGCGTAGAGGATGGGAAAGAAGCTCTCACTCTTATTGAAAAGGAGCAGTATGACCTGATATTAATGGATATTGAGCTTCCGGGGATGAATGGCGTTGAGGTCAGGAACAATATCAAAAGAAAAACCTCTTATGAAAAAGTGCCTGTGATAGCCTTAACAGCATATGCCATGAAAGGAGATAAGGAACGATTTATTGCATCAGGTTTTGATGATTATATGGCAAAGCCCCTGGATGTTGCTGAGTTCATCAAGAAATTGGATAAATATAAATAGGTTATAATTCAGGTTTTCCTAATCATGAGTGTAATCCTTCGAAAGCATCCCATCAAGAAGTTCCACATTCAAATGCTCATCTTTTATTGAACTAAATAATGGCGATGCCAGTAAGGATTTTTCCAATTTCAATGGACGATCTTCGTAATATCCATTTCAAGTATATCTTCAGCTCCAAGGCTCTTGAGTTTCGGGATGAGGATATTGATCTCGCTCTTGCTGACAACAGTCTGCACGGCATAATAATCCGATTTGTAGAGTTTCGAGACAGTAGGTTTTTTCATGGCAGGGAGACCGCTTACCACAGAATCCAGTTTGTCCTCGGGCACGTTCATGACAATGAAAACCTTGCCGCGCGCTTCAAGAACAGCCTGCAGCAGGATCTTGATCTCTTCTATTTCCTTTCGTTTTACAGGGTCTTTCCATGACTTCTTATTGGCGATGAGCTTTGTGTTTGATTCAAGGATGACATCAACGATCTTTAATCCGTTTTTGCGCAGCGTTGAGCCAGTTTCGGTAAGATCCACTATGACATCAACAAGTTCCGGGACTTTTGCCTCGGTCGCGCCATAAGAATAGCGCAGGTCCACAGGTATCCCAAGTTTATCAAAAAATTTCTGTGTGAGGTTTGGATATTCTGTCGAAACCCTGCTTCCCGGTTTTATATCTTTTGCACTTTTGATGTCCTTATCATTCGGGACTGCGATCACGATTTTAACGATGCCTTCGCCCATCTTGCTGTAGAACATATCTGCAACTTCCACAACATCCGAATCAGATTCGATGACCCAGTCCTTTCCTGATATCCCCAGGTCAAAATAGCCTTCTTCAATGTATTTGGGGATCTCCTGGGGTCTGAGTATCTTAACTTTCTTTATCCTGGGGTCTTTTACGGTTGGATTATACTCACGGTCTGTTTTTCTTATTTCAAGATCTGCCTGTTTAAATAAAAGGAGGGTCTGCTCTTCGAGACTCCCCTTTGGGAGAGCGATGTCTAACATAATAATTCGGTTTCCTAAAGGGATTCACGGATTAAAAGCTTTGCTCACAAAGAACTTTGCACTTAAAGTCGCACACCTAAAGTCGTTCAAAAACGGCACATTTGGTGCAAAACTGTTAATATCGATAGATATTTGAACAAGTTGGGTGTAACGGAGAGAGATAACATTTTATATCAAATAGTACCTTATACTATTATAACTATGATGATAATATATATGTACATCAAAGAGATGTAAATAAATGCAATCAAAAATAAATCGAAATGCTTATATGAATAAATACGATAATTTGAAATGTTTCGTTGATGAACATTATCCATGTGCCACTGATGGAAGGAATAGATGTCTAATGGAACAAAAAAAAAGAAAATTGAACAAAGGATGAATATATATATACATATGAGCATAATACATATGGGAGGAATAGAATATGGTTGTCATTACTTTTGAGAAATCCGCTAAAGAAGAAATATTGTATTTCTTCGATAAGACTGTTGATGAGGAGGGATTCATAGTCGAGAAAGATGATATAACTCAAAAGGTTATAACTCCTGATGGCGAAGAAGTGACCTTAGAAGAATTTGCAGGAATAAGAAAAGGTTCAGAAATATTCATTAAGTCTGACCTTCCGTCAATTATAGATTTGATAGATAAACTTGGATGATTGCCCTTGGTTGAAGAAACATGGCTTGGGCAACTAAGAGAACTTTTTGAAGCAGTTGTTAAAATTGATATCAGAAATATCAAGTTTAGTCTAATTAATATACAAGTAAATAGTAACAACTCTTCAAAACAGTTTGGTTATGATGAAGATGGCAGAGTCGATTCTATAAACCTTAAAAAATTCTCTCCAACTGAAAAACGGAAAATTGGAGAACTGTTGAGGGAAGCACAAAATGAAGGTACAACTCTTCTTCTAAAAGAATCGCAAGAACTAATTAAAGATATTAAATTAAAAGAAGAATCGTCTGATGTCAAGCCGTTATTAGAATTTTTTAAAACAAAAATACCCCCTAATGATTATAATGCTTTGAGAGCAGCAATATATATCGACAAACGATTTAAAGAAGGTGGAAAATTCGGAGAAATTTATCGTTTAAAAGGGGATGTAGCAAGAAAATATGATGGACGCGGATTGAAGATATGCAATATATATGCTTCTGGTTATTTCGAAACCATGATAAAGCCATTGTATGAGGAATTTAGTCAACAAGGCTTTGATAGAACGGATTTTATAAATAAATATAATATTATTGTAAATGAAGAAGCATTTGCTTTATTTGTGCGTACTGATATGGATGGCGCTGAGGTAAAAACCGCCATTAAAATAAAAATGTCTCGAAACTTAAAGTATGGGAGAAGAGACGTGACTATTCATGGTATAGGAAGAAGTAACGCAGAAAAGATTAGAAAAGCTATATCTGATATTGAAGATGAAAAAGAATTTCCTAATTTTGATAAACATATTGAAGAAACAGGAAACATCATTTTAGCTAAACTATCTTTTTAGAAAATGGGCTGTTATTTTTCGTACCTGCATTTTTCTTTTTGGAGGATGGTGATTATTAAAATACATCCAACAAAGATATTGATACGGTCTTTTTTTTATGACCTGTATTTGTACATAAAGTCATCAAAAACGGTACTTTAGGTGCAAAGCTCTCACAACGTAACATTTATCATGGTTTATCTATATTACTTATTGGGATTTATGAGAGTATCACACATATTTATTTATTTATTAATAATATCGTTATTTTCAGTGCCAGTATCTGCAGAACTTATCATTGAGAGCAATTTGACCGCAAATATTACTGAAACAGATGCATCAAGTCCTGCTTTGAGTCCGGATGGTGAGACTATTGCTTATGTAGCAAATGATGCTTCGAGGAACGAGCAGTTATTTACAATAAAGATTGATGGCTCAGACAAAAAACAGCTTACTAATGACTTGAAGGTTAAGTGGGGAATTGAATGGTTAACAGATGAGATATCCTTCCTTTCTTACAATAATGAAGGTATAGAAACGATGTACATAGTTTCACCGGATGGATCGCAAAGAAGACAATTAATGAATGAGACCATGCGCATGGGAATGGATCCTATAAAGAGAGAGCGATTCTGGGGTTCAGGTTCATGGAATCCTGAAGCCAGAGTGATATTATTCACTTCATATGGACCAAATGGTTATGAAAAAATATATCAGGTAAATATCGATGGAACCGGCTTGAGACAGGTTATCAATGACAGTTCCCGCCAATGGAACCCGCAATTGAGCCCGGATGGCAATTCAATTGTATATGTTTCACAGGACAGCAAGAATATTGACCAGTTGTTCATCGCCAACGCCGACGGCACCGGGGTAAGACAGATCACGGATGACGTTTTCAAGAAATATGAACTTGAATGGGGTCAAGAAGGGATACTTTTTGTATCCACAGAATCACAAATTGCAAGCAGTGAAAAGATATTTGTAATTAATCCTGATGGCACAGGCAAGAGACGCCTTGTAGAAGATGGAGATTTTAACCAGAAAAATCCCTCGTGGAGCAGGGATGGAACCAGAATACTTTATGAAGACATCGACATGAAGGGGAATCAATTAATCAATATCCTAAATTTAAAGAAACCGATAGTAGAGCCAACGGTGACAGCAACAATCACTGAATCACCGACGGCTGTGCCCACACCACAGACACCGATCCAAACACAAGGAACTCCAGTGGCAAGGGAACCCCCGGAAAGAACTTTTACTGAACTTATATCGTCTCTGGCAATAGTAATTGGAATTTTGGTATTGATATTGATCGCGGTTCTTGTAATTTCAAATATTTCCAAGAAAAAATAATCACTCAACTTTAAGGGGCATTAACCCCCTCTTGTTGACCCACCAGTATGCCGCATAGGTAGAGATTATCGTAGAAAACAGAATTAGTAAAAGATATGGTATCCTGTCATCGGGTCCCATATTGAAGGCAGAATTCCCCAAAACTGTTGCAATAGTGTTTGGAACGAGCACGGCTGTTCCCAGTATTGTCAGCCAGGTCATAACAAGCGCAAGCCTGTTATTCAATATCTGGAGCTGGTTGTTGTAAATGCTCTGGAGGACTTCCAGTCCTGATGCAAGTACATCTGACATGTGTTCGGAAAGGGCGATATGCCTGTTCACGTCATCGGAGAGAATGCCGAGGCGTGCAAGTAATTTCGGACTGTCAGTAATTAATTCTGCATCCCCATGCCGCAGCGAATTTACTACATCAAGCGTTGCCCAGAGCGTATCCATATAACTTATAAGGGCATGTTTCATGTTGTGGATCTCAGGAGCGATCAATCCCCTTGGCGTCATGGGATCCATCAGGATCTTGCTCAATTCATCACCCTGCGATTCGATCTGTCTTAAATGGTCAAAATTCCTGTTGATATTTTCATCAATAAGCCGGGTGAGAATAATCGTGATCTTATCTTCCTGGATCAGGTTTGGTTTGATCTTTCTCATGAAAGCGTCAGCATAGCGGGAAAGCCGCATTAGACGGGTGACGTTATCTTCATGGATAGTGACGATCAGGTCTTTTCGTATCAGGATAAGGATAGGGCTGATGAGGACATCAAATTTCTTGACCGCTACTGCCGGAAGCATTAATCCTATTTCTGTATCCCTGTCTTCATAAGCGGACAGATAGCTGGATAAAATTGTGGGGACAAGAGAAGAACTGAAACCCAGGGACATTGCTATTAGATCTGCATCCTTTTTTATATCTTTCACAGGGAAATTTATCCATGCTACGGAAGAATCCTTTAAAAATGAAATAAAATCATGCGGATTATCGCCTGTCATTTTTGATGGTTTTCCGCCCGATACTGGCAAGGATACACAGAAAGCCTGCTTGCTATCTGATTGTGGTGGTTGGATGATATTTTGTTCTTTTTTTTCTTCTGTTATTGGAGTAACCCCGGCAGGTTTTTCTTCGTCCATATTACTTCCTCATGAATATTTTTTGCAGACTTTTTCGAGTTTACCGGATGCTTCTTCCCTCTTTTCATATAATACACCAATATCTTTTTGTATCCTGGAGAGCTTTTTTTTCATAACCGTTATTTGCCGCTTTGTTTCGCATGGCGCAGGGCCTCCCAACACCTCACGTTTCCTTACATTATCCACAGGATCAAGAGCTTCTCTTATCGCTTTTTCAGATAAGCCCCTGTCGCTTAATTTTTCATGGATGATCTCTGATGATAATTCATCAAGGATAGCAAGTGTTGGGGTTTTACCTGTTTTTGCTATCGAACCAACGATATGGTGTGCAGTCCTAAAAGGAATATCCGCAGTCCGGACAAGAACGTCGGCCAGTTCAGTAGCCGTCATGAATCCGATATTAGCCGTTTTATTCATCGCATCTTTCCTGATGCTCATTGTACCGACCATTCCCGAAGCCATTCGCACGGAAGCCCGGACTGTATCCGCGGCCCTCCACAGGTGAGGCGTTGCCTCCTGGAGGTCGCGATTATAGCTATACGGAAGAGCTTTGCATATTGTGAGCACAGACATGAGGGCGCCATGTACGGTCCCTGTTTTTGCGCGCATTAACTCGGCAATGTCAGGATTTTTCTTTTGCGGCATAATAGATGAAGTGGATGAGTATTGGTCATCAAGTTCGATAAACCCGAATTCAGATGTACTCCATAGTATCAGTTCTTCAGCCATCCTGCTCAGGTTTGCCATTATGTTGGAAAAGCAGCCCAGGCTTTCGATCATGAAATCCCGTGTACTGACCGCATCCATGGAATTTTCGATAGCCGAATCAAAACCCAGAAGCTCTGTCGTTCTTTCCCTGTTGATCGGGAAACCCGTGGAAGCAAATGCAGCCGCACCAAGAGGATTCTGGTTTGTGCATTCATAGGCTCCTTTTATTCGCGAAATATCGCGAATGAATGCATTTGTATGGGCAAGAAGATTGTGAGAAAGAGTAGTGGGCTGGGCATGCTGGGTGTGTGTGTATCCCGGCATTATGGTTTCATGATGTTTTCCTGCAACTTTGACCAGTGTTCCAATAAGGTCATTAACTTCCCCCATAAGACCTAGAAGTTCCATACGCAGCGTAAGGCGTATGCATGTTGCAACCTCGTCATTGCGTGACCTTCCTGAATGCATCCTTCCACCAATATCCTCGCCCACAATTTCTATGAGCCGCGCTTCAAGAGCGATATGCACGTCCTCATAAGACGTATCAAGAGCAGATATCCCGTCTTTTTGTATTTTTTCAAGACCGCACAGGATAGAAGAGCAAACACTGTCTTTTATTATGCCCTGTTCTTTCAGCATGACCACATGCGCTTTGTCAACCTCCACATCCGCATCGAAGATCCGTTTGTCGGCATCCATTGATGATGTGAAGCGCATGATATCTTCGCCAGGAGCTACCGCAAGCCGCCCTCGTCTTAATATATTCATAAAATATCTTTAATTCATGTCAATGGTTATAAATATAGAGTATGAAGGATTATTGAACTTCGATACATGCCCCGTACTATTTTGTCCGGGGTATACAGGTGACTGCTCTCTGCGTTCCTTCTCAAGCTCTCAAGAGGGATGGAAGCCGGAATAACTTTTGAATCTGAAAATCAAGTGCATATCTTGCAAGAATATTATAAAGTATTACGTTAATTATATAATTCAGCCGATGTCTATACACCACCAAGTATTTGAATCTGAAGGAACAAACGAAAAAAGATGAAACTAACCTACAGGAGCAAAAAAATTTTGTTTTGTTTGGGTTTTGGTTTATTTATGTCTGGGTTAGTTTTCCTTAGAATTTATCTATTACATGGTAAAAAAGTAGTACCTGTTGGTACTCCATTAGGGTTTAGTATTTATGGAACTCTTTTCATTCTTGTCGCATTTTTCATGTTTTTGTTTAGTTGGGTTATTCTTTATGCAAGTGAAAAATATTATTTGTATAAATTCAGGTAGCGGGTGTCAATAACTGAAACCTTACTATTGTAATAGTTCCAATAGTTTATGGACTTAAGGTTTCACAGCGGGATAACACGCTAAAGCCTCTGCTATCCTTATTAATCATACCCCTGCGCCTGAATGAAAAGCTTAATTCCGGCACCCCGATTTAAATCGCAAATCTTCGAGCATCTATTTCGATGCCTTGTTTTTTAAAACGTGTCGGTTACGCCTATAGGCGTTCTCGTGCGTCCATCAAGAATCTAACCCCAAATATTTTTTAACATCATTTGGCACCTTTCAGAAATCTATTTAATTCATGAAATTAGCATCTGGGCCGTGCAAATATTAATTCTCTTAATTCTCGGAATCCTTGCTGGCTTATTTATGAAGCTTGCAGATGACATTTCAGATACAAACTCAATTGTCGATCGTAAGTATGCCATCCCTCTTGGAATTGGTTATGGAGCGTTGATGGGATATCTAATGATCCTTGATACCGATGTTTCTCTTCTATTTGGGGGAGTGATCCTGGGATGCCTTATTACAGGAAAGATAGATAGGCAGTGTCATTATTTAGCGCTTGCCTCTATTCTTCTTCTGGTTTTCATAAATGGCATAAAGCTATCCCCATTGGTATTGATACTTGCAGCGCTTGCGGCATTTGATGAAATGAAGGAAATATTCCCATTTCAAGGCATGGATTTCATTTTTGATTACAGATTATTCCTCAAGGCAGGTGTATTATTGCTTGTGGTTCTTGATTTGATCGGGATTAATTCAATTATACTCCTGGTCGCTTTTGACCTTGCTTATATCATAACGGGAAAGATGAATTCGAGGCTTATCCATGAAATATGATGCTGCGGTAGTAGGCGCTGGACCAGCGGGTTCTATCGCGGCACAAAGCCTCTCAACAAGGGGTCACAGTACGGTAATCATTGACCCATGTGATACAAAAAAGGTATGCGCAGGAGTACTTACTGCGCGATATGCAGGAAGGTATCCAGTGGATGAAAATTATATACAGAGGGAATTAAAGGGAATAAAATTATCATTTAAAGGGATATGCGGGGAAATTTCATACAGGAAGGCTGTTGAATACTCCATAGATCGTGATCTATTTGATTCGATGAATCTCGCTCAGGCTCTTGAAAACGGAAGCGAGCTTTTGAAGGAACGTGTTTTATCGATAACTGAAGAGGGGACAGGCATCAAAATCCAAACGAACAAAAACAAATATCTTGCAGATCATGTAATTATCGCAGCAGGAGTTTGCGAACTGAGCCAGCTTTTCGGGGGGACAAAACAATATGCGTATTGCACGCAGCAGGTAATATCCCAGGAACCCGGTGATCATTTCGAAATGGAACTGTTCCCTGGCGGTTATTCATGGAAAGTTCCAAAAAAAGAAAATGTTCTTTCAGGTACTTCTTCAATAAAATGTTATCCGGATATTCCTGGCGAAAAAGGGCTGATACCTGTAAATGGGCCTGTGAAAAGAACATATTCCAGAAAAATGCTTCTGGCAGGCGATGCTGCGGGATTCGTATCGCCATTTGACGGGGAAGGGATATATTATGCAACACGTTCCGGTGAAATAGCAGCGCAAGTCCTGTCGGGAGCAATTTCAGGTAATAATGACTTATCTGAATATGAAAAATGCTGGAAAAAAGAATTTGATTTCTTAACGCCCGGAAAGATATCGCGATTATTATCCAGTGATATAGTTCTTGAAGCGTTCGTGCGGGAAATAAGGGATAATGAGATATTTAATAAGGTTGTAGAGGATATTCTGACACACGAAAGTGAGAAAAACAAAACAAAATATATACTTTCATTGATCAAAAAATTGATATAGA
>JAPZAP010000137.1 GCA_027460585.1 Candidatus Methanoperedens sp.
TTGGGTTTTTAGCTCAATTGTTTATTTCTTTGATAAGATATGAGATCAAGGAATTGAAAACCACTTCGACAAAATTCATAAAAAACAGCTTGATGAATTTGACAGTTACTGTGAATTTCAGAATTAACAAGCCAAAAAAGTGCATTTATGCTAATTTTGACCCAATAAATAAGCTGATTTTGCTGCAAAATCAAGGAATAATATAGCAAAAAGTTAAGAAATATAGTTAATTTTTTCTAACTGTCAGATTGGTTTTCCCGCCAAAATAGTAGACATAATTGAAGAATGGGATTTTTCAACTGTCAAAGTAGGGTCATATACAATAATTGACCGTCAAGTGTGGGAGATGGATTTTTTGCAAAACGACTGAGTTTTTTTATTATTATGCTTCAAGGCAAGCACTGAGCCACCATGTGCCCAGAAATAACATAATAAAAATTAAGTCATATTTTCTTTAAACTTTCTGACCAATTTTCTAAAGCAGATTGAATATATTGAAATTTATTAATTAATAACCCTAGTAAAAAAAATGATATTGGCACTATAAGAGGATTTTCTTTTGCAATTTGATTAAATTGAGAATAATACACCATAAATTTTCCTGGAACTTCAAAAAATATAGTTCCATTCCTTTTCGACATATTTATGAATATAGAAAAAGTACCTACGAATATCCATATCAAGCCAAGAACTCTTGATTTAGAAAATATAGGATAATCAAGTTTAGAAACAAAAATGTCATTTTTTATAACATTCTCGCCTACGTATTTAAAACCGAATGATTCAAAGAGATGTCCAAATTTCTTTGTTTTTTCATCAATAGAAAAAGAAAACCATTTTTGATTAGATAGTTGTAATTTAGCGATACCTTTTTCCTTATCATAATTTAAAAAATATGAAGGAAAATTGGAAGAAGAATTATGATAAATTAATATGGAATCACCAATTTTTATATAAGAACCCTCTATTAACTGAGTTAAAGATTTGAAATCATCTAAACTATCCATTTTCTTTTCATAAGTGAGTCCTTTTCCTTCAAAACACCTAAAAATCCATTTGGTTAGAATAAGAGGGGAAAATGAATTTAACTCCATAAATAAAAGGAAAAATGGAGGTATGATCAGTATTGCTATTTCAGGATTATTTATTCCTAAAAGTCCATTTAAAACATTAAAGATATAATATAATATTAGTACATATAATAAAATATAGACTATAATTGATTTCTTGCCTATCTTAAATTTCCACTCATCTTTAAAACAATAGTGGAATGATATTGACATGGAAATAATTACAATAAAATATGAAATAAAACTGTAAAATGCAATCCCAGTATTAAATAATTGTGCAAAATAATATAATGGAAAACTTATAACAAATGATAAAAAAAGAAAAATAATGGTAGGTTTAAGGTAAATTATTCTCTCAGTTAACTTTTTTTTTATATCATCAAACATTTTGGCTAGTTCCATTTTTCCATTCTACTTACTATCATTCTCTTTTTATATAAATATAACTTCCGATGGCTCTATGTAATATATTGCACATTGAGGCATTTACCAACACCATTTGTAACCAACTCTGAAAACCAATTATTGATTCAGAAAGCTGAGAAAAGTTGGATACTTTTTCACTTTCAAGTCAATCTAATTACCACTTCACACAATTTATCCCCATGGGATATCAATTTCTTTACTTCAAAATCTGCCCTGTTCCCAAAAGCATAATTCAGCGCTCCCTTAAAAGCTTCCCTGGAGGTATGGCAGATATAATTATCAAATTTATTCCCTTCTGTTGTGAGATGGCATTTCCTCACAGTGTATAGCAGGTTTTTTCCTTCCTGTTTCCATTCACTTTCCATATGAAGCCTGGAATTTATTATTTCAAAAACATTCTTGAAATTTTCCAGGTTCCAGTTCTTGATACCATTTTCCTTTTCATATTCCTGCATTAACGCCATCCCCACTTTCCTTCCCAGAGCAGTAAAAGATAAAGGTATATCGGGTATATTCTTAAGCCCTTTAAGGAAGGTCATGAACATCAATAATTCCTCGTCAAAACTGCTCTTGCTTGTTTTTAAATTATCCACTATCTCATTGACTTTTATACCCACATCAGGACGGTGTGTCAGGACGATCATGTTCGCGGTTGATTTCGGGTCATATAAATGACCATTCGCATGCAAAAGTGTAACAAGGGTCTTCTTTATTTTTTCTATGGCTTCATTTGACCTGTAACTGTGGAATATAACTAAATTATCATTATCGATCTCCACCTTGTCAATTATCCTTGAATTCTCATAGACCTCTTTTATAAACAATAGCATATCTTTCAGGGGAATTTCCTGGATCGGTTTTTTTGCCATGTTTTCTATGCTAATCTCACCAAGCGGGATATTATTTGACAAAAGGTCTTCAAAGAAATTCCTGTGGACAGTGACCATGTTGTAATTACTCAGGAGATGTCTTTTCACTATCGACTTCCAAAAATCCGGATGGCTATTTAGTTCTTTGATCATCTCCTCCCTCTGTCCAAAAAAGGTAAAGACACTGTTTTGTGCATCTTTCTTATTGGACCTTGCCAGTTCAACTTTGATGCATTCATTTAAATTAAAAACAGACATTATTTCAAGAGGTATTTTCCCAAGCGAATTTTTTACCATATATTGTGACAAAATGGTGGCAACCGTGTGTATCTTATGAGTTTCTCCCTTGACTTCGATCAATATGCCGGATGGAAAAGTATCGTTATCATATTTGAATTCTATCTCAATGTTCCATTCAAGTTCAATGAACCTTCTGTTCAGGCATTCCTCCAAATTCCTTATTGAATTGATCAATATCGGGTCTATCAATTCATCCAGGATATTGTCAGGAATAAGTGTCCCCTCAACCTCTGCCAGCATCCATTTAAAAAGTGGTGTATCTATTGCTGATGAATTACCGGGGAAAACAGATTTCCCATTGCGGTCGATTATTTCTCTTATTGCCGCGCTGAAATTCCCATTATGTCTTTCCAGTTGCGGTTTTAACTTCTCGACACATTCCTTGTCGATAGATATATGCTTTGTAACTATCATAACCGTTCCACTCGATGCTAAATTCGATTTAGTCCGTTTTCCCCCCGTTTTAGCCCCTATCCTTTTTAGACGGACATTTTAAAAAAATTTTTAATTAGATTAAACCAGAAATCTGATTTTACCTCTTATGATAATGATTAGATTAATAGCGTATATATTTATCTGTTTGGGGTGGCAGTTTAAATTTGTGTTGTTGAATAAAAATGAACTTGAGTGTTAGTGTCCAACAAATCGTGACCTTTGACAGGATTTACAGGATCGACAGGAGACGATTTTTGTGGCAAATCCTGTAAATCCTGTCGATCCTGTCTAAAAAAATCATGATCTAGCCACTGAGGCGCAGATGCGGGATTTTCAAGACATGCACTCAAAATGATATCTATTCATGAAATTCAGGACCCTGCCAAAAATTACACCAACATGTAATCTAACGGTCACTATTTGGATGCGGGTAATGCAAAACTTTAAAATAGAATCCCCTCCAACATTATATCAGAGTGAGGAGCAATGCAGGAATACAAATTATTCATAAACGGCGAATGGGCGACATCAAGCACTGGCGAGACATTTGATGACGTTAATCCGGCAACTCTTGAAACAATTGGAAAGCTCCAGAAAGCATCGATCGAAGACGTAAAAAGCGCTGTAGATAGTGCGGATGATGCTTTTGGAAAATGGAGCGCCACTCCTGCCCCGCAGCGCGCAAAGATACTTTTCCGGGCGGCAAGTATGCTTGAAGATCGAAAGGAAGAACTTTCGCGCCTCCTGACAATGGAAATGGGGAAGGTTTTAAAAGAAGCGCGCGGGGATGTACAGGAAGCTATTGACATTACCTATTACGCAGCCGGTGAAGGGCGGCGTCTTTTTGGTGAAACCACACCCTCTGAACTTCCTGATAAATTCTGTATGACGATCCGCCGCCCCATAGGGGTTGTTGGATTGATCACGCCATGGAATTTCCCGATGGCTATACCTGCATGGAAGATAATGCCGGCATTGATCGCGGGGAACACGCTTGTCATAAAGCCTGCCAGTGATACGCCCATACTTTCCATAGAGCTTGTAAAGATACTTGAAAAAGCAGGGCTTCCCGGAGGTGTTTTGAACCTTGTCATGGGAGAAGGAAGCACTGTTGGCAGCGCGATCGTGCATCATCCGAAGATCCGTGCAGTTTCATTCACAGGCTCCCTTGAGACAGGTAAATGGATACTTGGCGAAGCAGCCAGGGATATGAAAAAAGTGTCGCTGGAATTGGGAGGAAAAAATCCGATAATTGTGATGGAGGATGCAGACCTTGATCTTGCCGTTGATGGGATAATCTGGGGCGCATTCGGGACAACAGGGCAGCGTTGCACCGCCGCAAGCCGGGTCATAGCGCATGAAAAAATAATTAAGGAACTCCAGGCAAAACTGATCAAAAGAACAAAAGCGCTAAGGCTTGGCAACGGTCTTCTTGATACTGTCGATGTGGGGCCTGTTATCAATAATTCACAGCTCCGGAAGATCGCTCAATATGTGGATATCGGCAAAAACGAAGGCGCAAACCTTGTCCTTGGGGGGAGGGTCGTCAAACCACTTGCGGGATACTTTTTTGAACCCACGATATTCACTGATGTAACACCCGATATGCGAATAGCCCGCGAGGAGATATTCGGTCCTGTTGTTTCAATGCTAAGCGCAGCAGACGTTGATGAAGCGATAAGGATCGCAAATTCCGTTGAATATGGCCTATCATCATCGATATATACAGCCAGCATGAGAAATGCCTTCAGGGCGATTGAAAAGATCGAAGCAGGGATCACCTACATCAATGCATCGACAATAGGCGCTGAGATACACCTTCCATTTGGAGGAGTAAAATCCACAGGGAATGGAACTCGTGAAGCAGGTACTACGGCGATCGAAGAATTCACGGAGATAAAGACGGTTTATATTGATTACAGTGGAAAACTCCAGAAAGCACAGATAGACGTATAGACAAACTATGTCCTCAGACACGGATTTCGCGGATTTACACGGATTATGGTAATATCTGTGTTAATCGGTGTTAATCCGTGTCGAAGATAACCCAGTATACAATTAGAATAAGAGGAAAAACCATGAAAAATACAGGCAAAAGATCAATTGAGATCATTGAAAGGGATAAGAAAGTTGTATCACCTTCGCTCACGCGCTCTTATGATCTTGTGATCGACCGCGCGGACGGATCAACAATATATGATGTCGAAGGCAGGGGCTATATCGATTTTGCAGCAAGTGTTGCCGTTATGAATATCGGTTATAACTGCAAGAAAGTATCGAAGGCGGTATGTGCCCAGATGGAAAAAATGGTTCACTGCGGATTTTCGGATTTTTATACAGAGAAACCTGTAGAACTCTCTGAAAAACTCTGTGAAATGACAGGCTACGAGAAGGTATTTCTCTCAAATTCAGGAACAGAAGCGGTTGAGGCTGCCATGAAGCTTGCATTCTGGTATACAGGAAGATCAAGCATGATAGCATTCTATCGGGCTTTCCACGGCAGGACGCTTGGGTCTCTTTCTCTTACAAGTTCAAAAATAAAGCATAAAGAGCATTTCCCGGCGCTGCACGTTATTCATTCGGATTATGCCAATTGTTACCGCTGTCCACTTAATCTCGAATATCCGGCATGCGGCATAGCCTGTGCAAAAGAGATCGAGAACATAATATTCAAACGCGAACTTTCACCAAAGGACACGGCTGCTATCGTTGTTGAACCCATACAGGGTGAAGGCGGCTTCATAGTCCCCCCCGTTGAATTCCATAAAGAGCTTCGAAGGATATGCGATGAAAATGATGTCTTATTGATCGCTGATGAGATCCAGAGCGGAGGCTTCAGGACCGGGAAATTCATGGCTATGGAGAATTTCGGCGTGAGAGCAGATATCGTCTGCATGTCAAAATCGATCGGAGGCGGTATCCCGCTTGGAGCCACACTGTCAAGTAGCAAAATAATGAGCTGGCCGCCGGGCACTCATGCAAATACCTTTGGCGGAAACCTTCTTGCATCGGCTGGAGGACTGGCGACTCTTGAATTCATGCAGAGTAGCAAGCTTGGGGAAAAAGCGGTTGAAAAAGGCAATTATATTATGAAAAGGCTGAATGAACTTAAAGAGAAATATCCGATAATAGGTGATGTGAGGGGCATCGGTCTTATGATCGGGGTCGAATTTGTGGAAAAAGACGGATCTCCTGCTCCTTCCAGGCGTGATGTGATAATTAATAAATCACTTGTTGGAGGACTTATATTGCTTCCGGCAGGGGATTCTGTTATCAGGTTCGTGCCCCCGTTGATAATAAAGAAAACGGAGATCGATAGGGGTCTTGAGATATTTGAGAATGCCCTGAAATCAAGTTAAGATATGCCTTCAGAAATATTTACACCTGGCGTAAACTATAAATACTATAGTTCGTATATATACGAATTACAGTGGGCAGAAAAATAACTTTTTTACATACCACCACTCCTATCTCTGCCCACTATACTACTATTTCAACAGGGATTTTAACGATCGTGAACATGTTATTTTACATCGTGCGTAAACTTTAAATACTTTCGTTCGTATATATACGAATTGTAGTGGGCAGAAAAAACATTTTCTCCATACCCCCATAATCCCATCTATGCCCACTATTCCAAATTATAGTTAAATACCAAACAATTAAAAATATATTTGTGTTCTTTGTGGTGAAAAAAATCATGCAACTGCAAAAGATGCAAAGAGCGCAAAGTGTTCAGCATTTATGTAAAATAAATTATGTTCTTGCTTTTAACGGTATTTGAAAATATAAAGACTGCTCTTTTACATCGATCGTAAACTTTAAATACTTTCGTTCGTATATATACGAATTGTAGTGGGCAGAAAAAAATAACTTTTTCTCTATACCACCATATTCCCCTCCTGCCCACTATTCTCCTGTATTTCTTCTATCGTGTGCTATTATCTTCTGTAATTCTGGCAGCAAGCATATTCGCATCATGAATTTTTTTGTCTTCATCACCGGTCAGTATCTTATTTTCCCCATCACTATTTTTCCGTCTATTATCACAGTTCTGACATCTGATCCTTCTATGGCATATACGATATGGGAATAAGGATTATAGATCGGGCCTCTGAGAACATTTTAGTGGTATATTTCTAACAAAAAAGAAAGTTTTAAATAGTGGTGTATATGTAACATAAGGTTAGAAATACACAACATTTAGAGATCTGATAGAATGGAAATGACAAAAGCGAATAAACAAGCCTTGATTTTCGGGCCTATACTATTGCTTGTAGCAATGGTGTTGTTCTATGCTAACATTGCAATAAAAGGTGATATCAAATGAACAAATTCAGAAGAAAATGGCGGTATTTGATTCTCATTCTCGCTCTTGTTCTATTAGTAAGTCCGATAATCCAAAAAATTTCAGGACGAACTCCGAATTATTTTGGGAATGACGTATTTATCCACATTATTTTAAATTTGGACCTTATCCTATATTCCCTGGTTGTCTTGTCAATGCCAACAACAGGAGCTGTGGGCGATGAACGAACCATTGGAGCGCTGAAAAAAGCGAGCTTATACGCATTTCTGATTCTTGTGGGCTGTTTGATTCTATTAAGTGGAGCATACATTTTGGGTGGGACAAACAGTTTTTTGCTGGCTGCAAGGAATTCTCCCTGGACGCCGATAATTGTCGCACATATCGGAATATATTCGTGGGGCATATTGGCTTACTATTTTGTTAAAAAAGGAGAATAAAACCGATAGATACGGGTGACTATACAATGAAATTCAGGAAAGACAGGGACATCATAAAGTTTATTGGGATCAGTCTGGGTGCAATTCTGGCTGGAATTCTCATCTTTTTATTTATCGAACCATTTCACACTATCGGATTTCTTTTTATTATGGGCGGTCTGATAGGATTAACAGCCGGTTTTATCGCGGCGACTAAATCTAAAGACGATTTAATAGAAGACGAGCGGTCTGTGAGAGTCCGTGAAAAAGCCGGATATTCTGCATTTATTGCAACCCTGCTGATTGCAGCAATGATCTCGCTCCTGCGATTACTGAAAATCTCACCATCACTAACCCCGTCGAGAGAATTGGCTGAAGTGATCCAGGATATAGGGATTATCGGACTATGGATTTTCATCGTTTTCAGGTGGTACTACAACAAAAAAGGTGATATCGAATGAAGAGTAAGACAAATCTATTGATGAGTAAGATAAGCTTGGCCTTAAGCGTATTTATGCTCGCACTGGCATCTTTTTGGTTCCTTCAAAATATTTACGAAGAAAAACCGTACTATGAAAACTTGATTTTCATCATCTTTGGCCTGACTCTTTTGATAGGCGCATATTTCAACATCAAAAGGTTTAAGGCAGAATCAGAGGGAATAACAATAGCTGACGAACGATCCATGCGGGTCGGTGAGAAAGCTGGAATGTTTGCATTTTTACTGCTCATTGCGGCCCTGATGGTTTCCGGCGTGGTTAACAGCGCCTTTAATTTAGGGCTGGAATATACAAGCACGGTATATATGATTTCGGTTGCATCCCTGTTTTCCTGGATAATTATTGCGTATCATATTGACAAAAAGGGTGATGTATAATGAAAACAAGAGATATATTATTTCGCCAGTGTCTCATAGGCATAGTTTTTGTCCTCTGGGGCATCCTCTGGCTTGCATTGTATTATGAGAACACTATTGGTAAAGTGCTCAGCGGACTTTTCATAATTCTTGGGATTTTTATCTCGATTAAAAGCTACAGTAAGTGGAAGAAATGGAAAGATTCAGATATCCCAACAGATGAAGCATTTACCGACGAGCGCTATGAGTTGAACATGCTCAAAGCGTCAAGGGCAGGTTTCATATTCCTTTACATATCAGTAGGTGTCCTGGGCACATTGCTCGGTTTAAGGCTGATAAACGAAATAATATTCACGGCGTTGATGGGCCCTGTTATTGCTGTCACCTCCGTCTTATATGTCCTGTTATTTTACAGGTACGAGAAGGGGGTTAATGAGAACGAGAATTAAAGAGCTCAGGGCAAGATACGATTTAACCCAGGAAGATCTTGCTAAAAAGGTGGGTGTAAGGAGAGAAA
>JAPZAP010000138.1 GCA_027460585.1 Candidatus Methanoperedens sp.
ATTTCCGGTACAAGCCTCATTTTATTATCCCCTCTATATTTATAGATGGGATAATATCATGATTATATTTTATGGTTGATTTATGGCGTCAATGACTGAAGATATCCTGTGTTCGGAAGTCAGGGTATTCGGAAGTACTGTGGTCGCAAGTAATTGGATTTGTACTAATTGTAGAACGCCGAGGTAGGGATTTGAACCCTAGCTTACCGGAAGGTAAAACAGGTCTCGAGCCTGCCGCGTTAGTCCGCTCTGCCACCTCGGCATGGTAGCCTTCGAATTTTGTTTATTTGCTATTAAGCCACAGATAACAGATTAATTTTAGTTAACTATCTTGTTATCAATTGCGGTTATAGTGCATTAAAGCATAAAAAGCTTTATCTTTGTATATATACGAAATGTTCAACCTGAAGGCAGCCCCGTAGAAATAGACCCGTTAACCACAAAATCCATGCAGTTAAAGGTTAAATAGCATGTAAATCAAGTAAGGATTATGACCACGATAGAAAGAATCTGGAAGATAGATTATTCAGATGTCCTGATATGGATTAGCGTTTTGCTGCTGGTCTTTTATGTAATTGCCAAAATTATAGGGATAAACTAATGCCATTGCTTGATTTAGTTCCTGTTATCAGTGCAATAATAGGCATTATAGGCATTAGTTTTAAAGCTGGCAGGATACTTCAAAAACTGGATTATGTCATTGATGAGGGGAATGAGCTTAAGCAGGAAGTCAAAGAAATGAAAATAGAACTAAAAGACATAGATAAGCGTGTTATTGTTCTTGAAACAAAAATTGCAGGTTCAAACCAGAAAAATGTATAGTTTCGCCTGCCAGTAATTGCTATGTTGTGGATTGTTCGTATTCAACTTTTAAATGAAATCTCTAAAAAAGGAGCCTCATGAGGCTTGACTCCCATCTTGTAGAAATCGGGAACCTTGGTTCCCGCGGCAGGGCTAAACGGGCAATACTGGAAGGGCATGTCAGGGTTAATGACAAAGTCATAACAAAACCATCTTTCGATGTGGGATATTCTGATAATATAGAAATAACGTCAGGGCTGGATAGACCCGCTGGCTACTGGAAACTCAAAAATATACAGGAGAAGACGAATCTAATCAAAAATGGCGACCGTGTTCTTGACATCGGCTCAAGCGCGGGCGGTTTCCTGCTATTGGCCTCTGAGATCGCATCCTTGGTGCATGGGATCGAGTTCAGCCAGGAGTTCAGGCCGGAACTCGAAAAGATCGCACACGAGAAGCCTAATATCACTATTGAATTCGCCGATGTGTTTACAATCGCACCTCTTAATGAAATATATGATGTCTTGCTTCTTGATATTACAGTGAGCCCTTTATCTTCCATAAAAGCGCTTGAGAATGTATCTCCGTCATTAAAAAATGGTGGAAGATTGCTCCAGGTTTTGAAATTGCCGAATAGCAAAGAAATTGAGCCCATTCTTGCAAAGCTGACCTCAATGGGATTTGAGATCCAGCAAGTGATTGAGGCTGAAAAACAGGAAGCATATGTTATAGCGAGGAAATTAAAATGAGTGAGTTCGATTTTGACCTGGACAGTATCATAAATACCATTAAGTCAAAAAACTATAAGACTATCGGGCTCCAGTTTCCCGAAGGTTTCAAAAGAAAGGCCGTTAACATAGCAAAAGAGCTTGAAAATAAGACCGGTGCAAGCATAATCATATCAGGAAATCCCTGCTTCGGAGCATGTGATATCGATACAGCACTTGCTGGCAAAGTCGAAATCATGTTCCATTTCGGGCATTCAAAGATGGGCAAATTTAATAACGTCGTTTTTATTGAAGCGCGATCTAATGCTGATGTCCTGCTGTGTATAAAAACAGCACTTCCACTATTAAAAACCAGAAAGCTAGGTCTTATAACCACGGTACAGCATATTCATAAATTGGGAGAAGTCACAAAATTGCTGCGCGAAAATGGTTTTGAAGCAATTCCTGGAAAAGGAGACCGCAGGGTTAGTTATCCCGGACAGGTGCTTGGATGTAATTTCACAGCTGCGCATGTTGATTGTGAAGAATATCTTTATATCGGGAGTGGATTTTTCCATCCGCTGGGTGTGGCAATAGCAACAGGTAAGAAGGTAATTGCAGCAGACCCGTATATGAACACGGCTGAAGTTGTTTCTCATGAAAAATTCCTGCGAAAACGAAGCGGATACATCGCAAAAGCTATGAACGGGAAGATTTTTGGCATAATTGTTTCAACAAAAAGCGGCCAGAATCGCATAGAGCTTGCAAACAGGCTTGCCGGGATCGCAAAAAAGCATGCAAAACAAGTGCATTTGATCATGATGGATCTTGTAACGCCTGATCAATTACTTGCTTTCAAAGTGGATGCATATGTCAATACAGCATGCCCCAGGATAACCATTGACGATGCCGAAAGATTCCATGTTCCAATCCTCACTCCGCAGGAATTTGAGATAGTCATCGGGGAGCGAAAATGGGATGACCTGAAAATGGATGAGATACTGGAAAACGATGTTCACGAATAACTATTATTTTTTTAAACTTTTTTAGACAAAGATGTTCAATTCAGGATATGGACATGAAAGTTTGTTTTATACTTACTTGCCTTCGATTATCCCAATGATCAGGGGGAAACCAACTATTTTAAAATTATTATGGCTTATATAAAGTTCTTCTATTTTTTTAGCAGCTATACCCATTTTCAATAAATCTGCTCTCTCTTTCGGTGTTTCTAACATTAAAATCTCCCTTTTACTGACTAAATATTATTTACCCCGTTTTTCCCTAACTCCTTCAAATATAATTTCTTAGTAATAAAGATTTCTATATCATGAATCAAAAAATCCTTTTATTGTCAGAAAATCAGTAAAAAGCTGAGGTTGGGAAAAAAAATTCTCAATCATGGATTAGATAGGTATTTATTTCGATTAACCCCCCAACCTCAAAATAAAATAGTATTGACATAGTAATAAAGCTAATTGGCATAAAATATAGATATATTTTTAATATCTCCCAAGGATATTATATAAAGTATCTCTTTTTGCTATTGGTCGCCCTATTTTCTTTGCGATATGGATAAATTCATCTACACTTTTGCTATGAAAAGGCACACCTGCCGCCCTTACCACATTCTCTTCGATCATGGTGCCCCCAAGGTCGTTTGCTCCAAAATAAAGAGCCATCTGCGCCACATCAATTCCCTGGGTCACCCAGGAAGCCTGGATGTTATTTATGTAGCCATTAAGAAGGAGCCTTGATAATGCAACCATCTTGAGGTAATCTATCCCGGTTGAATAGCCCTGAAGTAAAGTATTCTCAGATTGGAATGACCATGGTATAAATGCAGTAAAACCATTATACTGTTTTTGCATATCTCGCACCCTGATTATATGTTTGACCCTTTCTTCCAGGGTCTCCTCATGCCCGAAGACCATTGTAGCGGTTGTCGGGATACCCAGGGAATGAGCAGCAAGCATGACCTCCTGCCATTTTTTCCATCCTATCTTTTCAGGTGAAATAGAACCTCTCACCCTGTCATCAAGAATCTCAGCCCCGCCGCCAGGAATGGAATCAAGACCTGCATCATGCAGGCGCAATATCGTCTCTTTTAAACTTGCGCCGTATAGTTTTGAGATATGAACTATCTCAGGCGGGGAGAATGCATGCATCTGCACTTTGAACCTTTTCTTAACAACACTTAACATTTTTTCATAATATTCTATTGGTATATCAGGGTTCAATCCGCCCTGCATGAGTATCTGGGTCGCTCCCAGCTTTACGGCTTCATCGACTTTCGCAACTATCTCATCGATACTCAATACATAGGCATCTTTTGCATCAGCTTCCCTGTAAAAAGCGCAGAATTTGCATTTTGAGGTGCAAACATTTGTATAATTAATGTTTCGGTCTATAACAAAAGTGACAAGCTCACCAGCACTTCTTTTTCGCAAAGTGTCTGATGCAGCGCCTAATAAATTAAGGTTATTGCTATTCAGGATTTTTAATCCATCATCAATATCAAGCGATTCATTACCCAATACCCGGCTAAGAATTTCATTTATTTCCGGATCATCCCCGAATTTCATGATCATATCAAAATTTGTCATCCTGAGAATAGCTCCTCTTGAATTTTAAGGCGAGTTCGGCTTTCATAAGTTCTCTACCCAGATAAGCGGCATGGTCAAGTCGCGAAATAAGACCGCGTTCGATAATAGTATCAAGTATTTCCTTTGCAGTTGAACCCACGATAGCATCATTAGTCATATTAATATTATTAGCATTATTTTTATTATCATTTCGCACCATTATTTTTCCTGGACATAACTTCCCGTTCCGTATCTCATCATCGGTTATTTCGACCTTGAAACATCCTGCAGGATCAAGATGCCATTTCTCACTGCCTTTTGCATCAATATAGTTTTCTGGAATTTTTCCATATTCGCGCCGTCGTTTTTCCTTTATTGCCAGCATGTTAACACCGAGGTCTTTCGGGGCGCTTCCCCGATCTTGTGACAGCATCATCATGGTCGAAGCCGTTTTTAACTCTGAAACGCTGCCATAGGCTTTCTGGCTAAATTCAGGAGTGAATAAGATACTTGCACCAAGTTCCATTGCGATCCCGCAAAGGATGGAATTAACCCCGATCGAATCAGCGTCAATCAGTTCAGTTACATTTCCTACCCCAAAAAATAATGGCGTAGTCCTGTCGCGTTCCCTGAATTCATTGTACCTGCTGATGGATCTTGAAAGACCATGACCTGCGGGTTCAAGCACAGGGTCAGCGATGATATTTTTGATCCCAAAACTACGGGCAGATTCCATGTTATTGTACAGGCTTTCAAGATCATCCGATCGATCAGGGATTATGACCGAAATTGTGAAGTTCTTAATTATGCCGTCTTTTACTTCACCGATATTTTTCGAATTAAGGCTCAGGACAATGTCTATCCCGGCATCCAACGCCGCATTTATCAGATCCGGTTCAAGTGTATCAACACTCAATGGGATATCTGTCACTGATTTTGCGGTCTCGACTGCTTCCCTGACATCTGGTCTTGATGTATCGAGGGACATTCCCAGGTCTATAATATCTGCTCCGCTTTCCACAAAATAAATTATCTTCCTGATAAGGTCGTTCTTTTCAAGATTTCCGGCATCCACAATTTCGGCCATTACTTTCATTCTGGAATTCCCGCCGATCTTTACTGATCTTAATGTTAAAGGTGAAACTGCGACCTTTTCCAGTTCAATTGCTTTGTCGATGGCGGTGGAGCGCTTTATTTCGATCAAAAGTTCGCATGCCGGGATTTTTGTTGAAAAATCAAAGCTGCCTGCGAACGAGAGCACAAAACCAAGATCAACTGCATGCTTTGGCCCAAGTCTTATCGGAATATCAAGTTCTTTTTCAAGTCCTGAAAAATCACCTGGCGACATGCCTGGTATGAGAATAAGGTCATACTTTTTTTGGGGTAAAGAGCGTCTTAACAAGGCAGGAGTTGTAAATGCTGCGACCTCTATATCAAGAACAAGTATGTCGGCCTTATCATTTACAGATTTCCTTGCAGTATTTTCCGCCAGTTTCCCGGTGACTACCAGAATATTCATTTTTCCACGTCAACCAAGCAACTTCATTTTAATAATATAAATATTCCAGATACCGTCTGAAATGAACCCGACAGCTATTGCCCCGAGGAAAAGACCCATGAGCCTTGTCATTACCATCATACCAGTCATTCCCACTACTCTTGAAAAATGATCTGAGAACCTGAAAATAAGGAAAGTGATGATAAATGTAAGCAGGATTGCGGCAATAACAAGCATTTTCACAGTATTTATGTCGATAGCGTATTCATCGGCTCCTTTGCTGACATAAAGGATTATTGTAGTTATTGCTCCAGGTCCTGTCAGCATCGGCATCGCCATGGGAAATATGGAAATATTTTCCTTTTTGACGGAATCTGATAATTCTTCCGATGTTATACTTTCCCTTGTAGTCCGTGCAAAAAGCATATCGATTGCATCGTGGAAAAGCAATATCCCGCCTGCAACACGAAGCGAATCCACTGTAATACTGAAAAAATTCAAAATGAGATTTCCGGATAAAGTAAATATGATCGCAATA
>JAPZAP010000139.1 GCA_027460585.1 Candidatus Methanoperedens sp.
CAGGATTTTCAGCAGATAAAAGAATGTTTGGATGGACGGTGGGACAAAAAAGGGATGATAGGATAAGTACTGCTTTAACCTGCACTGGTGTCTGGCATAATTTGTTAAACTTGTACCCCACGTAATTATGTCCCACAGCCGTACCCATTACCGGATTATTGGAAAGAAGATAAAAAAATTCCGTGACAAAATCGATATGTGAAATGTTACATAGATCAAAAGCAAAAAATTATAATGCAGCAAAATGATGAGACCACCATGCACTTGAATCCCATCGTCCGCTTAGACCATGTATCTTTTATTCGAAATAGCAACAGGATACTGAATGACATAGACCTGTGCATCGATCATGGCCAGCACTGGGCGATAATCGGGCAAAACGGGTCGGGAAAAACAAGTCTTATAAGTATTATAAATGGTTATCACCAGCCATCGGAAGGAAAAGCTTGTGTACTGGGGAGGAAATTCGGCTCTGCCGACCTGCGGGAACTGCGGCTGCACATCGGGGAATGCAGTTCAGAGATACGGAATATGATCCATCAATGGGAACCTGTCAGGGATATTGTTGTTTCAGGAAAGTTTGCAAGTATAGGTTTATATGAAACCCCATCTGCGAAAGACCATGAGCGAGCTTGCGATCTAATAGATATATTTGGATTATCCGGTATGTCTGACCGCAGATTTGAAACTCTTTCAGATGGTGAAAAACAGAAAACACTTCTTGCCAGGGCGCTCATGCCTGAACCTGAATTGCTGCTCCTCGATGAGCCATGCGCAGGACTTGATATCAAAGCAAGGGAAGAATTACTTACAGCCGTGCAGAAAATGACGGTTATGGAGCACGGACCGGCTTTAATTTATATTACGCATCATATCGAAGAGATATTGCCTTCAATAACCCATGTACTTGCCTTGCGAAAAGGCAAAGTGATAGCAAGCGGTGCAAGAGAAGAAGTACTTACCAATGAAGTGCTAAGCAGGACTTTTGAGGTGCCGGTTGAACTGCATGAGAAGGGAGGCCGCTTATGGGTCGTGGTTTATAAAGCAACTGAAAAATCGTGAGTGTAAAATCTTTTGGTGTTACAATATTATAAATCGTAAATACGCTATCATAAATCTGCGTTCATCCGCGTTCATCTGCGGTTTTTTATTTTCAAATATTTTATGATAGCCTCCAACACCAAACTTTTTTACAGCCCCTGAAAAACCTGTATAAATTCGCGTTAATTTTTTGCCATGAACATTTTTACCAGATATACGGCTACTCCTATAACGACGATGTCAAATATAGCATTCATAAGCGCTACATAGCGAGTTTCAAAAAGCCTGGAAATAGCGTCCTGCATATTGAAAAAGAAGGAATACAGGGCTATGAATATCATAAAAACAAGCATGATAACCACAGCAACATTTATCACTTTCTTAAATGAATTATCGTCAGGCTTTTTTTCGTCTGAGACTTTCTGTTCATCGTCCATGTTATTCCCCCTTCCTGTTCCATTTCATGATGCCATACACGAGCATCAAGCCCATTAACGCTACAATGCCCTGGAATCCTGGTTCCTTCGGAGTTGCAGTTGCTGCGGCAGTTTCCACTGGCTTTCCTTCTTCCACCAAAACGTAATTCTTTGGTTCATTGTATTTGATCGTGTTCAGTTTTATTTTATCATTGACTTTTGCCAGGGCAACTTCCTTTCCATTTTCCAGGACTTTAACTGAAAAGCTGTATTCCTTATTCCTGGGAATGGTGAAAGTCACTTTGCCCCTGACCCGGTCAGTGCTTTTTACAACGTTTATCGAATCACTCTGGATATAAGTATTATACGGATCGATCTGCGCTGTCACTTCCAAAGTCAGTGGTTTGGAATCCCCTCCCTGGTTATATAATCCGGGTGAGATTTCAACAACAGCCGTGGTTCCATCATTTAGTAGTTTTGTGATCACAAGATTCATATCGGTCAGCTTGATGTCTGAAGGCTGCCCTTGCGCAGGTTTTGCTTTTACTGTGACTTGAGTAAAAGACTGCGTAATTAATTTGCTTCCTTCAAATACCTGGACTTCGACCAAATATTCCCCCGGATCGGTAACTTTCAGGGACAAGCTATTTGATGCTGTGTTTTTGCTCTTGATATATCCTATATCCGCATCCTTCGTTGCAACAATGAGATTTGTCGATGGGTCCTTTATATTTACTTTTAATGTAAGTATTCCTGTATCCACACTCATATCATTCCTGATATTAGGGAATATGGTCAGAAGTGTCCCATCTTCCGCCTGGGAATACATTACTTCGGGCGAGGTACTGATCGCACCGACTTCTTCCTCCTTCAGGCAGCCGCTAAAAAAAAGACTGCCAAGAATGAATATCAAAAAAATGATATTTTTCGGGTTCATTTCTTAGAGTCTGACATTAAATTTCAAGGTTTGTGAATCCAGGATTTTGTCTCCCATCTTCAATGTTACAATTACCTCTGTCTCGCCATTGGGAGCATCCTTTGGAACCTGGATCTGCAGACCCAGCGTATTTGATGTTCCGCCTTTTGCCATTGCATTCCTTATGGTCAGGGAACTGGTAGAGCCCATTCTCTGGGTTCCCATTTCCACATACACTTGCGTGGTATTTGCTTCAATTATCGTCTTTCCGTCGTTCTTTACAGAAAACGATATTGTGACATTATCACCCTTGGACGCTTGCCATGCGTTCACTTCTGCATCACTCAGGTTATTAAGTCCTTTTACAAAGCCGACGAATTGAAGTTTTGCATCAGGAAGCACCAAAGTCTGGACTGGAACTGATTTTGTTTTAATATATGGATTTCCTTTTTTATCAGTTCCTGAGGAATATGATATCGTCAAGGTTGTCGTATTTGTGACATCCTTGAAACCCGGCGCAGAGACTTTTGCGTTCAGGACCACAGATGAAGGCTTATCGGTCCTGGCAGGAATGTTCACAGATCCTCCGTTGAGGATCAAAAAAGGGTCAAATGAACTGACAGAAACTGAATCGATCGCAGCTGTGGCATTATTCATCACGTTCACAGCGATGTCCTGTTCCTGGAATTCCTTGATCTCGATCGGATTTACATTAACAATAATACCCGATGGGTCAACTGGATTTACGGTCGATACACATCCTGAAATCAGGATTGTCGATATGATCAACATGTATAGTATTGGCTTATTCATGATACCACTTATAGTTTAGATTATACTTTTCCTATAAATAGCTTTTCTAAAAAAAGGCTAGATATCCAAATTTAATTGAGTCTTTCCCAATTATGCTATCTGCAGAGTCTTTCATTTCTCCTTGCCAGTTCCTCGTATCCCCCTCGCGCGCTCCTCCATCTCCTGCGCCTCTGCCTTGCGGTTTGTTTTGCGAAGGAGGGCGGGGAGAGTTTTCGAGGAGGTGGCTATGCTGAGTGATTATTTGCCAAGTGGGTTAAGTATTTTCAGGGCGCGCCTGTGCATGAGACTTTTTCTTATCTTCTGATACGAAAAAACCACAGAGAACACGGAGGACGCAGAGAACGATTACAAACTCTGTGATCTCTGTGGACTCTGTGGTTGATTATCGTTAGTATCCGCTGCGTTGGGGTAACATTAGAATTCTCACCGCAAAGAACGCAAAGGACGCAAAGATTTTGCTGCTGTGCTTTGCGTTATTTGTGAACTTTTCATCGGATTTAGTTTAGCAAGTTTATAGGATGGCTTAAAACCACTTGAAGAACTTTAAGTTGTTAATAATCAAAAGTCCTCTAAAATCTGTTCAGACGAAATAACACGAGAGCACAGCAATTTGATTTGATCTTGATTATACTTACTTTTAATTCGTTTTATCTCATCGATGATGGGGATTATTTCACTTTCATTAGATACAATTATATATTTAATATCCGAAGGTTCAAATTTCAAAGCTGTAATTTCTTTTAATTTTTGATTAGCAGAATCCTCCTGTTTTTGGTCAGAATATTCTGCTTTGGTCAATCTACGAGGTAAGAAATCTTCGGGTAACTTAGGTACAAATCGCCATTCTCGTTCATCGTAGAAACGAATATTATTCGAAGTATATTTTCCGTTTCTCCACAATTTTCCTTCATATGGTTTTATAAAGGACATTATCCACTCTAGTTCGTCAAAAACGTTAGCGATATCTTTAATATTCGTGATAATATTCGTGGGTTTAATATCGAAATGAACGTTATCACTCAAGAATAAATCAAGAACTTTCTCCAGCATTTTCCTAAATCCAAAGGTAATTGCTGAGTTTTCATGTACGTATAGCACTGGGCTAATCTTGTTTTGCTTCCCCCACTCTTTACTTAAACCAATACCATATTCTCCATATGTTTTCATGTGAACTCTGGCCTGAGATAACGGTATATCACAAAAACAAATCATAGGAATAGCTAATTCAAACTCCGGTCTGGAACTTAGGTCAGGAATGATTATGTTTAAATCCTCCAGACAGAAGTGTGGTCTAAATTCAGTTTCGAGTATATTTATAACATTTTCAATCTTATCAGTAAAATGAAACAGAGTTTTTGAACTTATGGTTAACTGGTTGTTACTCATAATATCGGTTTTGAATGATTCTTGCATAAATAATCCTTGTTATTAGCAGACTCTTTGAGCATGAACTTCTGTAGTTATTCAACCTTTTATTTTTAACTTATTTGTTGTATCACAATCTATAAATTTTATGCGTTGTATAAGGAGATGAGATGACCAATAAAGCGATTCTACTCTTGATATTAATTGTAGGATTTTCAATATCTGGATGTAGTGCACCATCCGAATCACAAATGAATCCAACCCCGACTCAACAAGTACGATCTGTTTATGTTACTCCTGAACCTACCTCACAACCAACAATTCAAGATACAGTAATAATTTCGGGTATACAAAAAAACGTTGAAATATCCGGAAAACGAATTGAAATAAGTGGAATAGAAAATAACGTGAAAATATTGAACTCTGATGTAGATACTATTATTATATCTGGAAATCAAAACAATATATCATATCCAAAATCAGCAAATCCAAAAATTACTGAAAGTGGAGTACAAAATATTGTACATACATATTAGGATAGGTAAAAATGCCATCATTATTTATTGATACTCAGGAAATTGAAGAAAATCAAATATCGATAATTAATCTGGTTTGAGAAGTGTTGCACTAAACTATAAAAATCCGTGAAAATCCGTTTGATCCGTGTCATCCGTGTGCTATTCGTTTGCTGACTAATATACAAAATCTCAAGCAATTGGATATCTTTTTTCAAGAATCCGAAATTCTTAATAACCTGAATCGGCATTATCTGATTATGAAAGTGCTGAACTATCGTATACTTCTAAGAAAAGAGCCCGAAGGCGGTTATACTGTAACGGTTCCTTCTTTCTCCGGTTGTATCACATATGGAGATACAATAGAAGAAGCAATTGATATGGCAAAAGAAGCCATTGAATTGTATATTGAGAGTTTAAAAGAACATGCGGAAGTAATACCAACCGAGGAAAGTACTTTAGAATATACAATTGCAATAGAAGCCTATGCCTAAACTTTCTTCCCCTATCCCTTCAAAACCTTCTTCAAATAATACCCCGTGTACGACCCCTCTATCCTTGCAACCTTTTCCGGCGTTCCCTCGGCAATGATCCTGCCTCCGTTATCCCCGCCTTCGGGTCCAAGATCGATTATATGGTCGGCAACTTTTATCACATCAAGATTATGCTCGATGACCACCACGCTGTTGCCAGCGTCCACAAGCCTTGAAAGCATATCAAGAAGTTTCTGGATATCCGCAAAATGAAGCCCTGTCGTGGGTTCATCCAGGATGTAAAGCGTCCTGCCTGTACTTCGTTTGCTAAGTTCCGTGGAAAGCTTGATGCGCTGCGCCTCGCCGCCAGAAAGAGTTGTCGCTGGCTGGCCAAGCCTGATATAACCAAGCCCCACGTCAAAAAGCGTCTCAAGCTGCCGTTTGATTTTTGGGATATTTTCAAAGAACGTCAGCGCCTCTTCAACTGTCATATCCAGCACCTGCGCAATATTTTTCCCCTTATACATAATTTCAAGCGTCTCGCTGTTGAAGCGTTTCCCGTGGCAGACCTCGCAGGGCACATAAACATCAGGAAGGAAATGCATTTCAATCGTGATTATCCCGTCCCCGCTGCATGCTTCGCATCGTCCTCCCTTCAGGTTGAAACTAAAACGCCCCGGCTGGTAGCCACGTGATTTTGAGGACGGAAGCTGCGCGAAAATATCCCTGATGGGTGTGAAAAGCCCTGTGTACGTGGCTGGATTAGAACGGGGCGTCCTTCCGATCGGGGACTGGTCGATTATTATGATCTTATCGATATTTTCAAGCCCGATTATTCCCCTGTGCTTTCCGGGTTTTTCTTTTGCATGATAGAACCTCTGCGCAAGCGCCTTATAGAGAATATCATTGACAAGAGTGCTCTTCCCCGACCCTGATACACCGGTCACGCATGTCATGACACCCAGGGGAATGTTCACGTCGATCTGCTTCAGGTTATTCTCGCTTGCTCCAACTATCGTTATTTTGCCTTTGGGCTTTTTTCGCACAACGGGAACAGGGATCGTTTTGCGGTGGCTTATATAATCCCCGGTAAGGCTATTATCACAATTAATTATATCATCAAGGCTTCCTGTCACAACGACCTCGCCGCCATGCACTCCTGCCCCCGGTCCCATATCAACGATAAAATCCGCGCTTTTTATCATGTCTTCATCATGTTCGACAACGATCACGGTATTGCCAAGGTCTCGAAGCCGTGTGAGCATATTGATAAGCCGCCCGTTATCACGCTGGTGAAGCCCGATGCTTGGTTCATCGAGTATGTATAGGACACCGACAAGACTTGAGCCAATCTGCGTTGCAAGCCGGATCCTCTGGCTTTCGCCCCCGGAAAGAGTGCCTGCAGCCCTGTCAAGTGAAAGGTAATCAAGACCCACATCCATCAGGAATCCAAGGCGGGCCCGGAGCTCTTTCATGATTGGTTTTGATATTATCGCTTCTTTTTCCGTAAAACTGATCCCTTCAAGAAACTCCAGCGCCATTTTCACAGACATGCGAGTGGTCTCGATAATTGACCTGCCTGCGACCGTGACTGCAAGACTTGATGGTTTTAGCCTTTCGCCATTGCATACGGTACATGGATTGATACTCATATATTGCTGGATTTTTTCCCGCGCTTCTTCTGATTGCGCTTCCCTGTGTTTTCTTGCAAGGTGCGGTATCACTCCCTCAAAAATGCTGCGGTGTTCCCATAATCCTTCACGGTCGCGGGGCACATACCTGAAAAGCACTTCTTCGCTTCCACCATGCATTATTACCTGCACATGTTCAGGTTTAAGCTCGGCAAAAGGCGCATCAAGTGAAAAACCATAGTGTTTTGCAACAGATACCAGCATCTGGCGGTAATATCCATGCTCATATCCCCAGGGCTCTATCGCCCCTTCGCTTATTGATTTGTTTTTATCGGGAATTATCAGGTCAGGGTCAAATTCCATTGTGCTCCCAAGCCCCTGGCAGGCCGGACAAGCGCCGCGCGGGCTGTTAAATGAGAACATATTGGGCTCAAGTGGTTCAAAACTTATCCCGCATTTTACGCAGGCTGAATGCTCGCTAAAGAGCAGCTCTTTGCCATCAAGAACTTCTGCCACCATAATGCCATTTCCCTCTCTAAGTGCCGTGGCAACAGAATCAGCAAGCCGTTCTTCTATCCCTTTTTTTACGACCAGGCGGTCTACGATCGCATCGATATCGTGTTTCTGCTGTTTGTTAAGCGTGATCTCCCCTGTGAGTTCAAGCACCTTGCCGTCAACCCTGACCCTGCTGTATCCGGAATGCGAAAGGGTCTCGAATATCTGTTTATATTCGCCCTTTTTCTGCCTTGCGATCGGAGCAAGTATATGAAGCTTTGCACCTTCGGGAAGCGACATCAACCGGCCAACGATCTGCTCAACGGTTTGTGGCGTTATTTCGCTTTTGCAGGTGGGACAATGTTGTCTTCCGATGCGCGCATAAAGAAGTCGCAGGTAATCGTAAATTTCCGTGACTGTGCCCACGGTAGATCGCGGGTTCTTGCTCGTGGATTTCTGTTCGATGGATATGGCGGGAGATAAGCCTTCGATGTATTCCACATCCGGTTTATCCATCTGTCCCAGGAACTGGCGGGCGTATGCCGACAGCGATTCCACGTACCTGCGCTGTCCTTCTGCATAAAGCGTATCAAAAGCAAGGGAGGATTTTCCCGAACCTGAAAGTCCGGTTATTACTATGAGCTTGTTCCTTGGGAGTTCAAGGTCTATGTTCTTTAAGTTATGGACGCGTGCGCCTTTGATTATGATCTTATCTGTGGACATAAAGAGAATAGTTATATATTGCCATGGAAGACTAATAAATTATCGTGATTACCTGATTTTGCCCAGATACGTGCGCTATGACGTTTAGATGCATTTTGGAATATCCGTCAAAACGATGGAACACGGATGACGCGGATTGCGCGGATATTCACGGATTTGGGGTTTAAGCTTCTGATATTCCTTTGTTTCATTTGAGAAGATCGCTTTTTTGAAATCTGTTTATTTACCAAAAGAAAACAACAAAAAATCCTCTACCCGAACATGCTCTTCAATTCATTCATAAGCGGTTCTTTCATTCCTTCGCTATATCCATGAGTGCCTGTCGTAACGTTGTAAAACTGTTTTGGCTCCAATGCCTTTTCAAATGTATTCCGTGCAAACTGTATCTGGATGATGTTGTCATTATCGGAATGAATCATCACGAATTTTCTCGGAGGGATGAACTTAAGATAAGTTTCAGGGTCGATCGAGCGATAAAACCTGATGACATTTTCATCTTTGATCTGGCTTACCTGCGATTCGGTATCATATCCGCTTGTGCTGATTCCGATAACCCCTGAAATTTTCGGGTCGATCGCCGCTGCAATAATTGCAAAACGCCCTCCATTGCTCTCACCAACGATCGCGATCTTATCCGGGTCGATCGAAGGATTCTGCCTTAATACATCTACTGCCCTGAGAGCATCAAAGACCATTTTATGTTCGACGGGTTCTTTCCCGTTTTTCCACAGGTCAAAATCTGATCTGAAATCTACCCCGCCCCGGTTTCGCTGTTCTATGCCAAGACTTGCATATCCCATACTGGAAAAGATATCAGCAAGCGTTTGAGTTCCTTCCATGGGAACGGTAGCTCCAGGCAGGATAACAACGGCAGCTACTTTTTTCCCCGAAGAGGGAATGCGAAGTAGCCCTTCCACGGTATAATCTTTGCTCGGAAAAGAGATTGTTTCAAGAGTATAATTTGGATTGGATTCTGTTTTGAGCACCTTTACATCGACCTTTCCCCGGTTTTCAGGATAAGAGAGAATTCCTTGATCGCTTACGTTCCATTTATCGCTTCCTTGCGGAATGAGAAAATAGATCAAGGCAAGAAGGATGAGTACACCAATTATGATCAAAATACGTGAATAAAAGGAGGACTTTTTTTCCGCTTTCAGTGATCTAACAGCTTCTCCCTTCTGCCTTCTCTGGCGGTCTTCTTCCTTTATTCTTTTTGCCATTTCTTTATGTGTTACGGCAGATTAATTAAAACTCATGGTTTCCAAACCTTGATAAAATCCATGCGCTCAAAATCGTCGTCATTAGTGGCTATATTCCTGATATTCATTTCTTTCGCCACGGCTGCATGTGTTGCATCATGGGGGAGAAGTTTACAAGTCAGTGCAATTTCAACAGCCTCTTTGAATATAGCCGGAGAAACTCCAAATATTGTAAGATTGTCCATGTTTTGAATTTCTCTTATGTTTTCCCATGATTTTTCTAATGCAGTAAGCTTCTCTGGTTCTTGTTTCAATATTCTTACTACGTCTTTCATGGAAACATTAAATTTATTTGAAGCTTCCATTAGTATCATTTTGAAAAGAACTTCATCCAACACCAGTGTCGATGTATAGCCCTTAATTTCTGAAGATTCGATCTTCTTTATAAAATCATATGAGGAATCACCAAAATTAGCATCTTCGAATATCTCAAACAGGAATATATTTGCATCAATAAAAACTGATGTTCCGGATGGGATCGAAGATAACTTCATTGAAGTTCCCATACTTGCGTCTTTATGATTTCATCTATCTTGTTTTTATCACTCTTTATAGATCCTCTAAGTCTATCTGCAACATATTCCGGACTGGCAATTTCAATGTGAGATGCCTTTTCCTTTATCGTAACTTTTTCCCCTATTTGTAACCCCAGTTTTCTCATGATATATTCAGGGATTTCTATATATCTTCCCTTTTGTATAACGACTTCCATTCAGTTTACCTCTTTTAAATTCTTTCATATTAATATTTCATAATTTACGGCAAATTCCCTTCCCCGCTCAACTCATGCTGTCGGTCGATATTCATCTTTATCAAAATCTCAAATATCCTCTTTACTTCTTCCCCATCCAATCCCCTCACATTCGCCATGTTCGAAACCCTCTCCAGGACCACCTTGTTCTGGTCAACATCATTGATGGGCTTCCCCTCTGTCTTTTTGGCCTCAAGAACATCCTTTGCCAGTCCGGTCCTTTGTTCGATAAGATCAAGTATGTGAGCATCGATTTTTTCAATTTTCACCCTGATCTCTTTTAATGGCATGCTTTTCCACCAATATTATTGACTTTTGTTCTTATCACTTTTTCGCCTGATCGCTCCCACACAGATTCAAGCCTATCCAGAAGCTCAGGACTTCCAAGCGCCGTATATGCCGGTCCTGTTCCCGAAAGACTTACTCCTTCAATTCCCAGTTCAAGCGCCACCATCATGGGTTCTGTGCTGAATCCAAGGGCTGCGCAATACAGAAAACCATTAAGCGTCATTGCCTTTTCATAATTTCCTGCAACTGCTTCCTTGTAAGCCATTTCTACCCACTTGCCAATAAGCCTTGAGCGCAAGACATTCGTGCCAGAGCTAAAGACCTTTTTTTCAGGTGCAAGTATCAGCACTTCCGAGGCGCGTTCTTCCCTTTTAATAAGCTCCCTTTTCTTGTTATCCGTTATCACGAATCCCCCCAGCATCGAGGCGCAGGCATCATCAAAAGCGCCTGTGATAGTCACTTTCGCATCAAGCGCAGCCTGAACGCCGATCTTTATGGCTTCCATGGTTTCAAGCTTTTCTCCAAGCGCATCAAGGGTCGCAAGCACGGTCGCATTTGCGGCGGCGCTTGAACTCTTAAGCCCGCTTGCTATAGGTATCTGGCTTTTTGTGGATACTTTGGCGCCGGATTTTGAGCCAAAACGCAAAAGTGTGAGATAAACGCAGCGTTCGATAAGAGTGGTATCGCCGCCTTCTTCCATGTATCCCGTTATTTTTTTGTCATTTGTAAGTACAACTTCAGCCTCGGTCATAAGGTCGATTCCAAAAGCAGCACCTTTCCATGTGGAAATAGCATTAATTATCGTTCCGGCGCCATATGCATAAGCGTATCCAGTCTGTTTCATTTTTTGTTCACCTGTTCAATTTTATCCCTTAATTTTTCCAAATCTTTTAAAACAAGTTCTTTCTCTAATTCAACTTGATTTTCTTGTCGACCATATTTTATTAAAAGCCGATCTATATAATCTAGTTCCACAAATGCAGATTCGAAGGAATTACTTTCATGCAAATAATTATTTAAGTCTTTATATGAAATTACTTCAGCCTTACCTTTTACTTTTTCTGCGTTTTCCTCAAGGTCATTGACAACTACAATAAAATTAAACTTTAGAAAACCAAAAGCTCGTGCAATATTGAGGGCAATATCTTTTTTTTGGTTTGCTTCATGTCCTTTTAAATTTTTAAGTGCTTTAGGAGTATTTTTATATTCTATAAATAAAATACTTTTTTCCTTTTCATTCCATATGATAACATCATATTCGACCAATGGTATATTTTTAATTGCTGTGACATTGAATAAAACACCATCGCACCATTCAAGATTTAGATTTTTCCTTAAATTTAATTCTGAGTCTTTTATGTCGTGACGTAACTCAAGGGTAAAAGGTTCAGCTGTCAATTTCATGATGATTCAGATTATCTCCATCTTCACTGTTGTAAATACAGGTCCTCTTGTATCAATTTTTTTATTCAATCCTGTAATATAACGCGAAGCTATCGAGTCTATCTTTATATTTACCTCTGACGGCACTTTGATTATCCTGATCCTTGTTTCGGATCCGCTGCCATTCTTTGCAGCATCTTCTATCTCTTTTGCACAGCGCGCTGCAAAAGCGTCAATATATCTTATTCCCGTACTGACCCCATTCTTGAAAGCTTCATCCCATTTCGAAGTTCGCGGCAGCCCCAGGATATCGTTCCTGTAAGAAATGATCTCATTCATCGCAGCAGGTCCGCACAGCTTGGTATTTTCCTCAGGCTCGATCACTTTCACGCAAATTTTGTTGTCAAATAATTGTCCTTCCCATGCAGTGAATTCACATGGGCTTACCGTATTCCCGTACTGTTCACATGTCCTGACAATAGCACCCTGTATTTCGTTTCCCGTTACCGTCATCGGAGCATCCTCCACGAATATCATGGATGCTATCTCACTATCCGACATAACCCAGTTAGTCTTATACTGGAACTGCGGATATACAAGAGCGCGGACATCGCTTGAATCATGCAGTATCATGGCAAGGCGCTCAACACCCATTCCTAAGTTCATCACCGGATAAGGAATATTGTACTGCGAGAGTGCAGATGGCGAATATATCCCGAAAGTTGCAACTTCAACCCAGCCGTCTTTGTATTTTGTTTTTGAACCCACAAGTTTCGGATGATATGCGAATACTTCGGTCTGGGTATCGGGCACGTAATATTTGCTGCGTTTTTCATCAGGCCTGAACATGAAATTCGAAAAACCGAACTGAGACAGAAGCCCTGCTGCAACGGCTTTTCCATCCTCGACACTTACGTTTTCATCTGCCATAACGCAGGAGGCAGAATAATAAGCCATAAGCCGCGTGGCATCCTCAGCCTGCTCGCGCCTGAACACTCGATCCACGGAAAATAAACGCAGTGGGATCTTTCGGTAATCGCACATTTCACTCAAACTGATGAACCAGCCCGATGTCATGTGGCTTCTAAGTGTATTCTGCGAAGAAACCGGGACAAGCGACCTGAATTCCGGGAAAACATGATCGATCATTACAGCCACTTTTGAATCTGCAACTTTTAATCCGGCAGCCATTTCGGGAACAAGGTCATCCCCTTCTATCTCTCCTTTCTTGTAGGAATGAAGGATCAGCCTTATCTTTTCCACACCCTCTTCACCGATGTCTCCGAGGATGTTTTTAATATCTGCGATCCTCTCATCGGATATCCCGACATTGGGTCTTGGAAGCCCGCCAATGTAAAAGCACCTGTCAAGAACAGCCAGCGCTTCGTAACCGAACTGTTTGTGTATATCCCTGTCTTCCACGATGATCGGGTTCATGAATTCTTCAAAACCCATCTTCATATACGCTTCGCGCAGGCGCTGTATTGTGTCAAAAACAGGATGCGGTTTACCGTATTTCAAAAATGTTCGCGGATATTTTTCATTGATGCCGGGATATGAAACGAATTTCTTGCCATCGTTCCATGCTGCGTCAAAATCTTTTTTTGTCGCTTCTTTTATTTCATCAGGATTAAATTTCATGAATAGTTACTCCTAAAATTAGATTTTACTATATATAAAGTGAAAAATTTTAATGGGATATAATGGAACAAGAATTTTGCATCTGCACACGTATCCGTGAAAATCCGCGCGATCCGCGTCATCCGTGTTCTAAGTCGTGATGGGGCTGCCTTTTCATACATCGCAACAGGTGTGGCGCAGCTTTGCGCTCTTTGCGTACTTTGCGGTGATTTGATAAGACCTTGGGGTATATCGCTCAATGAAACGAATATTAACCGCAGATGAACGCAGATAAACGCAGATATTTGTCTGCATAATTTGCGGTTTATCTGCGTCTTAAAATATCTCATAATTATCCTAAACTGGAGGTCTTTAGAAATCCGCCTCTCATCATCATATCAACAAGCACAAGCGCCACCATCGCTTCTGCCACGGGAACGATGCGCGGCGGGATGGTTGGATCATGTCTTCCAGTTATCTTTATTCGAGTATCTTTCATGGCAACAAGGTCCACTGTGCTTTGTTCTTTTGATATAGAAGGCGTAGGCTTGACTGCTATCCTGCAAAGGATAGGTTCGCCATTGCTGATGCCGCCCAGGATACCACCGGCATTATTTGTAAGAGTTCCGGGTTTACCATCGTGAATCGTGATCGGATCATTCATCTGGCTGCCCTTCATGAGTGAACATTTAGCCCCAATTCCGATCTCCACGGATTTTACAGCCCCGATGCTCATTAATCCATGTGCAAGCTGCGCACTAAGTTTATCAAAAACAGGCTCGCCAACACCTGCCGGGACTCCAACGCAAAGGATGTCAACTATTCCGCCAACGCTGTCGCCTTCACTTCGTGCAGCTTGAATCATTGCTACCATTTGCAAAGCCGCATCCGGATCCGCGCACCTCACAGGATTTTTTTCCGTATTTGTGCGGATCTGTTCAACATTAGCTTCCTTTGCACTAATTCCTCCAAGTTCAACCACATGACCCAGTACTTCAATACCATTCATGCGAAGGATCTTTTTTGCTATCGCACCCGCAGCAACACGTCCGATTGTTTCCCGCGCGGATGACCTGCCCCCGCCGCGCCAATCCCGTAATCCATATTTTAATTCATACGTCAGGTCGGCATGTCCCGGACGGGGGGTGTTGCGAAGCGCCTCGTATTTACTTGAATCAACATCCTTATTTCTCACAAGGATCGATACAGGCGCGCCAGTCGTTTTTCCGGAAAATACCCCAGACAGGATCTCTGCTTTATCTTCTTCTTTTCTCGGCGTTGTAATATCGCTCTGCCCGGGCCGCCTGCGGTCAAGTTCTTCCTGGATGTCGGATTCATCAAGTAATAGACCCGCGGGGCATCCGTCAACCACTACGCCGACCGCAGCGCCATGGCTCTCGCCCCAGGTAGTTATCCGAAAAAGTGTGCCAAAGGTATTTCCAGACATGCGCTTTAATTTAGTATTATTGCTTATATAAGTGCTTGGAAAGTTCCGATCATGATAGATATACTAATTGACGCGGAAAAATGCATTGGATGCGCAGAATGCATCCGGGTATGCCCCAAGGGACCAAGGATTTACAGGTTAGTTGAAAAAAATGGACGACCGGTAGCTGAAGTTGTGGATAAGAGTTTTTGCATTGGATGTACCACCTGTGTTTCATCGTGCAGGCCAGGAGCGATACGGTTGGAGCGTCACTGGTAGAGTTTGCATTCCTATGGTTTGCATGGATTTTGTATTTATCTGCGTTTATTTGAAATGTTACACCGAATAATCTTTTTTGAATTTCGAGATCTGCTCACTGTTCCCAATAACTGCAAGGGTCATCCCTTCCCTCAGGATAATTGATGGATCGATGTCTGTCGTGGTCTTCCCATTCTCTTCGATTCCAATTATGGTGCATCCTATGCTTGAGCGGATACCTGCATCTGCAATACTTTTCCCAACAAGTTGAGAATCCGCCGTTATCCTGTGCTTTCCAATTTCTAATCCCTCAAGCATCAAAATACTATCCTGCTGGTGACCTATGGCAATATGCGCAAGCATCTGTCCTGCTATAATGGATAGCGAAGCAACATAATCAGCCCCGGCCCTGTATATTTTATCGATCGACTTTGTAGTATTTGCCCTTGCAAGTATGATGCACTGCGGGTTTATGTTCCTTGCAATGAGAGTTGAGAAAATAATGTCATCATCATTGTTCAGGACAATAATTACCGTAGATGCTTTCTTAAGTCCTGCCCGTATCAGGATTTCCTCATCAGTGCCATTCCCGGCATAATAATCAAATCCCCTGTCCTTCAATTTTGCTTCGTTCATATCGATAACAACAAAATGCACATGCGCCTTTTCAAGAGCAGATACAATACTTCGCCCCACATCGCCATATCCGATGAGAATATATTGCTTCTCCATTTTTCACCTTGTCAATTTTTTTAAAGCATCAAGCTGCTTCTCAGTTCCAACCGCGAGCAGTACGGAGCTTTCTTTTATTATATCATCAGGTACTGGATTCAATGATAACCTGCCTCCGGTCCAGAGCCCCACGATATTTGCGCCGGTTTTTTTCCGGATATTCGTATCTTTTAGTTTCATGGAGATCAGGGAGCTGCCGGGATATATCGGGAATTCAACAATATTCAGGTCTTCAAAAAACCGTGTTGCTCCTGCAAGATGGTCTGTAAGTGGATCAATAGCCTTTCTTCCGATATAAGTCCCGAATAATGTTTTAGGCGAAATTACCTGGTCAGCTCCTGCATATTTAAGATATCCTTCTTTTGCAACGTCCTCGACAAGCGATATAACCTTGATATTGCACAATTCCTTTGCTGTCAGGATAATGCTGGCATTTTTTTCATCGTTCTGGTTTGCGATCAATATGCGGGCAGTGCAGATATTGGAATTCAAAAGAACGCTATCATCCGAAGCTTCCCCGTGAACGCACATTATTTTTCGTGCGATCAAATGATTAATGTTTAGTTCGTTCTCATCAACGACAACGAAAGGTATCCTGTCTTCATCAAGTTCTACAATGAGTGTCTCAACGAGCTGGTTATAACCGCATATTATGATATGGTTCTTAAAATCAGCAGGAACTCTTGAAGGAAGCTCTCTTCGTAGTGTTTTTTCAAGCTGGGGAGTTACAACCAGCGGGAAAAGATAGCCAAATATCATCACTACGCCCGAAAGTATCACGATAACAGTGAATAATTGGCCGACGTGTGATTGAAAAATAATTTCTCCATAACCGACAGTTGTCATACTTACGATAACCCAGTAAATTGCGGTTATGAATGCGTAATCTTTGCTTTCATAAGTGTGCATGAGGTAGATAAAAATAAAGCTGTAGATCAATACCAGGAATGCAAAAATGGAAATATAAGCTATAATGGGTTTGCTTATTTTAAGTTTAAACATCTGTAGTATTATTGTTTTGGGGAGTTAATAATATTAATGGCTGACAACTTTTAAAAACAAGAATTATATGTTTTTATGTTTCAATCCTTGTTTTAGTGTATGTACCTCTCGAATGACGCACAGAAATTGCAGGTTCCAAACTATACTGAATCTTTGTATATTTGGCTTCAATATTTGTTTTAATGGATTCATCCCCATTATTTTTTATTACAGGTTGCATCTTCGAACAACCCCAAAGCCACGTGAAACAGATTTGCCAATACCAAGATATTCAGGTATCATGAAGTTTATCTGGAATTCACCCTCAAAACCAATGAGAGGAATGCCTTTTGAATAAACTTTTATGGGTGATACTTTTGTTCGTACTTTGATTTGGTTAAGAACGACGTATCCGAGAGACTTGGAAATTGAGAGAAGGTTTCCTGCAAGGATTTGATGTAAAAGTTTCACTTTGTTTTTTGGATCAGATTTAATATATGAGTCATAATTTATCTCATTTAAAGCTATCCACGGAACAATGAACATATACTGCCTAAGGCTATCAGAGCAACCAAATTCCTGGCTTTTTTCAATTATCTGACGTTCTTCAATCTTGTAAGTCATATTGCCAAGGATAATATCTTCGATATCCCAGGAAATTTCTTTTAAAATCTCAGCCCCTTCCTCAATTCCAAGTATTACAGGCGTACCCTCAATAATCTTGTATTGCACTTTTGGATATTGGTAAGAGATCTTACCATTTTCGGAATGCTGGTGCAGAATAGGGTAATCTTTGAACCTGTTCCCGATGAAGCCTCGCAGTTTCTCAGGGCTTTCCGTTACAGGATCTTTTGTTTTGAGGATAAGAGTGAGAGTCTGGAGGTTCATCTTCTATGTTTTGTATCTTTGCTTCTATTATCTGGGCTGTCCAGATCGTTTATTGATTTATGAATTATTCAAATATTGTAATTTATATTGGTTTTATTTTTATATCTACCTTCCCAAATCCTTTTGACTTGTAACCACCAATGGTTTTTATGCTTACAAAGCGGTCAATAATAAACTCCTTGATGATCTGATCTATTGACCGTGGATGTCCTGCAAGCCATGCATCTCCTCCAGTATCATCTTTAAGATTTCTCGCTTTTCCAAGTTCTCTATCTCTAACAGTATCTTTAAGAATAACTGTCAAGGTACCCGTGAATTTAACACCGTCAGGCACCAATTGGTATGGTCTGTTTGTCCCCTGCTTTACGGTCTGGATTGCCCTATCAATATTTGCTGAATATAATTCATTAACTGCTGTTTTTGCATACAAAAAAGGCACCTTCACGAATCCCTCAAGTCCATTTGCCCCGAGGAAATAACAAACCGGACAAATCTCATGCAATGCTTTGCATTTTCTATCGCAGGGATAGTGACAACCTTCTCCTTTGATATCCCCTCCTGTCGGCTGGAATGAGTTATAGAATCTATATGATCCATTCACCACAAGCTGATTTTCATCAGGAGAAAGCTTTGTTGAAGGTATGCAAGGCTGAAGGTTTTTATCCGTCCATTTTTTTGCAGCCCTATCAAAATATGTATCAATCAGGTATCTCTCAATCTCACAGCGATAAGCGCCTTTGAGGGTAGAACCTGGAACTACCGGTTTATCGCCCACAAGGGCTATCGGGTTATCTATTCCAGAGAGGGGACTTGCTATCCCCCCGATTCGAATAGGTTCTAAAGTTGTCAACTCAATTTCAAATTCTTTCTGTTCAATCATTTTCTCAAACCTCCTTTATACTTATCAAACTTTTTATTATAAATCGTGCAGTTTTTCTGTCTATAGACGGATATTTTTCAATGATTTCCAGTACATGAAGAAGCGTTTCTGCCTGTTGCCTCGTATCCCTTCTGCTCCTTCTCTCCCACAAAAATGTCCTTGTCATGGTTGGACCTTCCTTTTCGAGAACATCCCCAACAGTATTCTGAAACTTATTTGACAAATACCCTATTTTTACATTTTTCTTTATTTCTTCAATGACTTTTGCCGCAATATCTTCCGTTTCTGTATTCATTGTTTTGTCACTCTTTGTTTTTAGTAAAAATCCTGGCGCTTCAACTATGCTACCTTCAAATAATGAAAGCACATACTTACCATCTGTTTCGGATGTCGGTTCAAAAAGATATCCGAAATTTGCAGTTTTCACCCTTTCAATTCCAAAAACATCATGTAAGAATTTGGTTGGCTTTCCTTCTTCAACAAGTTTTTCAATATCCTCTTTTCCACCTTGAAAATCCGCATCATTAAGCTTAAAAAGTGGCAATCTGGTATTTAATTCATCTTCTCTGGAATCAACACAAGCATCAATTCCCTTAAAATTCAGTTTACACTTCCCAAAACCTTTGGATTTCAATCCACCCATCCAGAAACTTATCTCTCCTTTCTGGGACAATATCTCTTTTACATCTTCATTTTCTTTCAGATACACCTCACCTTCCACATTGTAAAGATATTCAGTATAAATAGGAAGAATACTTGTTTCAATTGACCTGTTTCGTGGAGAATAAGTGAGTGTCTTAATGTGATTCTCCCTGAACTCAGTCTCATCTTTAAAATCAAAATGTCCACATGCATGGATTTGCTTTGACTTACCGGCATTTTTACTGTTTCCAAATTTCGCCTGAAGCGCGCCTGTAATCTGGCTGTAAGGAATCGTTGTAATAACAGGGCGATACTGCCCCTTTTTGAACCTTTCTCCCAGAATGAGCAATTCAGAACTAAAACTAAATTTAAGGAAATTCATTCTTCATCTCCTATGATTTTTGCATATGTCAGAATTGTTTTAAAATCAATCTGTTTGCTTTTTTCTCTTATAGGTTCAAAATCCTTATAAACTCTATAATCTCCCCTGTCATAAACAAGAACCTTTGCCAGTTTTTCTGAGGTTTCTGAAATCTTTGCAAGCTTATGAAGCTGCTTGGAGGCAGGTATTTTGAAATCTTTTAAGGCGTCGAGCTGATCAAAAGTGATGTGCATCCCACCCCTTCCAATGAGAGTAACATTTACATCATTTTTAGGATCATCAAGTATTTTCCAGTGCCTGAAAAATGCAAATTTTACATTTGATACTGAAACTGAAAAACTAATCGGGGATTCTTGCTCCTTTAGCTTGGGGAAGAAATCTGTAAAAAGGTTATTGTATATTTCGAGAATGTTTTTTATCTTGCTTGTTCTTTCGAGTTTGATACAAAGAAAATCATTAAGTATAGGCTGAATATTCTCAGTTCCAAAATGGTTTTCTAAATTTTCATTGAAGTTCTTAAGGAATAAATTATAATCATTCTGGAATTCAGCCAGAACGGAGAAATTGATATCATCCTTTGTTATTCCTGTTTCTTTAATATATTTTTCAATATAATCTTTAAATAAATATTTTATAGTATCATTTAAAAAATTGACATCAAGATGTATTTTAATCCAGGCTACCTTGGATTGACCCTCATTTAAGTACCATTTCTCTAATTTAGGAGCAGGAGATTTATCTTCAAATTTTCTTATATCCCAACAACTTCTGCAAATATTTTCAGTAAGTTCTTCATCTATCCATTTCTCTGAAGCAGGCGCCAATTGACATATTTCACAAATTGTACTTTCCAGTACAGGTTCAGGATTCAAGATTTTGGTAAAGGTTGGAAATAATTTATCCAAATCATCATTTGATTTTAATGAAGGCAATTTTTTTATTTTTGCAGCTCTTGGAGTAGGTGAAACACCGTCCAAATTTGTATGAGCTTCTTCGACTTTTATTATAAACCCTTTGTCTAAGAATGGTTTGATTAATTCATCGATTTTCTTTTTGGATGGCAGAAAAACCAATAACTGATCAGATGTTTGTAAAATAACATTGTCCAATTTCGAGATTTTCTCTGATTCTTCTTTTAGAATTTCAAAAATATTTAAATCTTTAATTCTTGAAAAATAATTTGGAGTCTCTATTTTACAATAGACTAATTTGATTTGCCAATTTTGATACGCATTTCGTTTATTTCCTATATATTCATAATCTTTTTTGTCATCAGGTGTAATTCCTATATCTTCTCCTAAATAGAAATGACCATCTTTTTCAGTTATCATTGATTTAAAGAAACGATATAATTTACCAACAAGTTTAGAATGTGTATAAAGACTAGTAATATTTAATGGAGGCATTTCATCTTCAGGTTTTAGCAAAAGCTTCTCTTTAAAAAATTCCAATTCAAAGTATGTTTCTGCATTATTGGCAATATTAATAAAATCCACAATTTTTTGAATATGCTCATTTGTCGAAAATAATTCTATATCATTTTCTTTTTGTTTCCAGAGCTTTAGAAAAGTTTTTTTATTTTCCTTCGTTTTTAATATATTTCCTTTTTCTAATTTATCTTTCTCGATATTTGAAAAAGCTCTTGAAATTCCAGAAGCCATCTGATCAGCAAGTCTCAGCAAAAAAATATCGATATTACTTTTCTTAGTCCCATGATGTTCTGTTATTCCTTGCCATGTTTTATTAGACGGTTTTTGGATGCCAAGTTTCTGCCAATTTACTCCCTCGAAATTATGTCCTTTAATATCTTGATTTGTATTTTTCCAATCTATTAACTTCCCTATATCATGAAGTTCAGGTACAAATGTATCTTCAGTCATTGACCCATCTCTTTATAAATAATTTATTCACCCAGATAACAACTTTCCTAATTAATCACAATATATTTAACATTTTCTATATTTTGTGAGTGTAAAATCTTTTGGTGTTACAATATTATAAATCGTAAATACGCTATCATAAATCTGCGTTCATCGGCGTTCATCTGCGGTTTTTATTTTCAAATATTTTATGATAGCCCCCAACACCAAACTTTTTGACAGACTCTATATTTTTCAATTATTGGATGTGCCTCTCGAATATTCGGGCAAAAGGAAGCGGGGAAATCTTACGGTCAGTTTCAATCCTTGTTTTAGTGGATGTGCCTCTCGAATAGGTACCCGACACAATAAAAAAGATATGCAATATTTGTTTCAATCCTTGTTTTAGTGGATGTGCCTCTCGAATTATGTAGATGTTGCGGTAAGAAAACAGAAGAGTACGTTTCAATCCTTGTTTTAGTGGATGTGCCTCTCGAATAAAAGCTGAAAGGGTATGTCCTGCAAATGGATTTGTTTCCATCGGTCATCGGTTAAGCCCACCAGTCATCCCTGAATCGATATCTATTGACATGGGGATCAAGTGCCTGACTTGAATAGACATTCATGACCGTTTCAATAGTTCTTTCAATGCCACAATAACGAAGTATC
>JAPZAP010000140.1 GCA_027460585.1 Candidatus Methanoperedens sp.
ACCAGCACCAAGGTCAATACGTTTCTCGGATTCAAGCGGCAGGAGGTCGGCGTATCTCCATATGGATTTAGGGCCAGCCTCTATCTTTTTTTTGCTTATGTGATCTGAAATAAAATCCCAATCGTAATTGACCTCAAGAGGTCCGAAACACTCATAACATGTATTCTGGATAACGGCAGGGTATTCAGCTCCGCATTCCCTGCATTTTAATCCGATAACGCGACTCATTAACTTCACCTCTGCATACTACAACATTACCATATATAATATTTTCTATGTGTATTGATAACCCATAGTAATAATTATAGTATAACTAGATGTTTCAATCACTATCTGGCTTGTCCTTTGTTTCAATTCCACTTCTTACCTCCACCGCTGTCCCTTTTTTAAATGCCTGCATCTCAAGAGCGCAAAGCACAGTTTTTCCAGTCGCAAGAAGTCGGTCGTTTTCATCTACAACAAAAACCTCCTGCCCGGCCCGTATCTGTGGATCAATAGAAACTACATGTCGCGAGAAAGCGGTCTTTCCTTTTGCGACAAATGGCGCTGCATCGCTATTCACTACAACCCTTTGACCCGGATATTTGATAAATCCGTGAATTTTACCTGCTCCTTTAATGCTCAGGGTTAACATGCCGTCATTTGCCCTGACCGTTGCTATTCGCTCGTTATCAAGCAGTATCTGGCGTATTCTTTTTGTTGTTGAGAACTTGAATTCCACATTATCGGGAAAAAGTATATCGCCAGCGCCACGACCGAACTGATAATCTGCTATGGTTCGGACGCGTTTTAAATGGGAGAGTTGTTGTGACATGATCTATTTCTCTGAGATTTCTCAACCCTTATCTATATTTGCTGAGATTTTCGATTTTCTCAATTAACTTTAGTGACTTAAAATAAGTCTCCTTAACTTCTTCCCTGTTGAGTTCGTCTGAAAAAAAATGGATATCGTTCAAGAAAATAGAACGCTGTAGCCTTTTGAGAAATTTCCCTGAAATCTTCAAAAGATAGATCAAATTCAATTATCTCATCAAGGAGTTCTTCAAGGTCATGTGTTCTTTTTAGCTTCCATCCCTTTGAAAGCAAGAATCCTTTCATATATTTTTCCAGCATCTGCTGCATCAGGAATGCTGCTACAGAGCTTTTACCGCCATGTTCTAACAGAATCCCGACTGCCTGTTTATCATCTTCTCCTTTTTTAAACCAGTCATCGGGAAAGCTTGATTCTTTATCTGACATAAAGCTTCTTTCCTTTCTGTAGAATCTCTTTAAAAAATGGATCCCCCTTATCAAGCTTGATTTTGAGCTCTGATGGTGTAACGATGATTGGTGAGAAAGCTAAACCTTTCCTTAAATCGGTTACAAGTTTACGAACATTCATCCACCGAGCAAGAATGGGTTCTTGAGTGTCTTTTATAATCAGCAAATCGATATCGCTTTCATCGGTAGGATTTCCATATGCGTAAGAGCCAAAAAGAATTATCTGCTCAGGATCATAATCCTTCTTGAGTTTACTTATAATAGTCTCAATTTTTTCTCTCACCTTTTTAATATGATTTTTGTTGTTCATATCTAATCAAATTTTTTTATGGCCAGTTATTAGCATATAACCTTATGAATATGTTGGATTTATTAAAATTAAACTTCTCGTCAAATGTTAATCCAAGAATACTTTCCATGACAGGCTTAATTCTTCTTTCTCATAGTAAACACCTTAAGTTTTTTACAAATATTCTCTTAAAAACATATAAGAATCCATGGGTGGTATATCTCTTCTATGCAAGCAATCACCTCGTCCCGCATGGCAGCTATCGATGCCAATTGTGAATACCTAGGGATAAAACGCCTTGTGCTCATGGAAAACGCAGGCACAGCCGTAGCACGAGCGGTCAAAGAAAGGATAAGCACAGGCAATGTTGTGATCATTGCAGGAAAAGGAAATAACGGGGGCGATGCTTTCGTTGCAGCGCGACATTTAAGCGGATTTGATGTCATAGTTATCCTATTGGGGCGAAAAGAAGAGATCAAAACCCCTGAAGCGCTCCAGAACTGGAATGCGCTTGAAAATACATCAATCCCACTAAAGCAAGTCGCGGATTCAAACGCACTTGATCGCAAATTGATAGAAAATGCAGATATAATTATAGATGGCATCTTTGGAACAGGTGTTCGTGGGAAGATCCGTGAACTTGAATCAACTGCCATTAATCTTATAAATGCTTCGGGCGCTTTTGTGATATCTGTGGACGTGCCCTCCGGTCTTGATCCCGATGGCGGGAAATTCGAGAAATCGGTCAAAGCCGGGATTACCGTGACATTTCATAAAATTAAAGCAGGACTCCTGCCCCATGAGGTGAAAAAATACTCTGGTGAAATCAGGGTCGTAGATATTGGTATCCCGCAGGATGCTGAATTATATGTTGGCCCCGGCGACATCCAGCCTTTCCTGAAAAGACCAGCAACCAGCCATAAAGGCGACGCAGGGCGAGTCCTTGTTATTGGTGGGGGACCGTATTCAGGCGCTCCAGCGCTGGCTGCACTTGGTGCGCTTCGGTCTGGCGCCGATATCGTCACGGTTGCAGCCCCCAGAAATGTTTCAGACATCATTGCCTCGTTCTCCCCGAATCTCATCGTTCATGCTCTAACAGGTGATATTCTATTGGAGGAGGATATTTCAGTTATTTCCCGGCTTATTTCCGGGCATGATGTGGTCGTAATGGGGATGGGGCTTGGGACTGCAGATGAGACCCTTTGCGCCATTGAAAAAATAGTTCCATTATGCAAAAAAGCGGTTATTGATGCTGATGCGCTCTCACCGCGATTGATTCCTCTATTTAACAATAAAATAATCATAACGCCCCATGCAGGTGAAATGAAACGGTTGTCTGGTCTTGATGTCCCACATGACCTGAAAGAAAGGGTGAAAATGATAAAGGATTTTGCAGACGATCATGAGGTCACGGTTCTGCTAAAAGGTGCTGTTGATATTATCTCAGACGGCATAGAGGTCCGTGCCAACAGGACTGGAAATGCCGGGATGACAGTCGGAGGGACAGGCGATGTCCTCGCAGGTCTCACAGGTGCACTTTTTGCCCGGTGTGATTCTCCCCTTGAAGCGGCTGCAAGTAGTGCATTTATAAATGGGGCGGCTGGTGACTTTGCATTTTGTGAATTCGGATACGGTCTTCTTGCCACAGATGTCATAGATTACATTCCAACGGTGATGAAAGTATGAAGTTTTCACATATCGAAGGGGATAAGGCAAGAATGGTCGATATCAGCAACAAAGAAGATGTTTCAAGAAGTGCGAAAGCTTCCGGGGATATACAATTAAAACCTGAAACGATCGAAGCGATAAAAAATAAAAAAATAATTAAGGGTTCGGTGCTTGAAACCGCGCGGATCGCTTCGATAATGGCAATAAAAAATACATCTTCAGTGATACCTATGTGTCATCAGATCCCGATAACTGGCATCGATGTGCAATTTGACCTGGCCCATGATAACGTAAAAGTGATAGTCGATGTAAAAACTGTCGGAAAAACAGGTGTTGAAATGGAAGCGCTACACGGGGTCAGCGTTGCTCTTCTCACTATATGGGACATGGTAAAATCAGCGGAAAAAGACGATACGGGAAATTATCCGTTTACCGCGATCAAAAATATCAGGGTCCTTGAAAAAATCAAAGAACGAAAATAAATAAGTGCAGGCCAGGCGCCTAATAAAAACGATGGGTTGAAGGAGACTGAGGGTACTAAAGGCATTAGGCGCCCAATCCTACAGCACGATTAATCATGGTTCTATTAGTATTTAATATTAACTGTTATATTCTTTGGAAAATATACTTATACTCATTATCATTATCGTATCGTTCAGGCACATAGATGATGGAAAGATCATAAGATATAATATTTAAAAATAGTGTAGTTATCAGGCGCCTAATAAAAACGATGGGTCGAAGGAGACTGAGGGTACTAAAGGCATTAGGCGCCTGATCCTACAGCATGATTAATCATGTTCTATTAGTATTTAATATTAACTGTTATATTCTTTATATAATATACTTATGCTCATTATTATCATTGTATCGTTCAAGCACATAGATGATGGAAAGATCATATAGATAATAACAATTAAAAATAGTGTAGTTATCAGGCGCCTAATAAAAACGATGGGTCGAAGGAGACTGAGGGTACTAAAGGCATTAGGCGCCTGATCCTACAGCAATATTAATGATAGTTCTATTAGTATTTAATAGTAACTGTTATATTCTACAAAAAAAATAATTATACTCATAATTATGATGGGCGAGTGCTACGTGTCATCTCGCCTGCGATATTCGTTTGCATCATAGCTTTAACAGTTTCGATCTCCTGCGTCTGCCCAAGTACCCACATGAGTTTTACAAGAGCGACTTCTGACATCATATCTTCGGCCTCTATGGCACCGGCTTTCAATATATCCCTGCCCGTGTCATAAACACGGTCACATACCCTCCCACTGATGCATTGCGAGGTCATGACAACAGGAATACAGGCATCTGTAACCGTTTTTATGAGTGGTATCCATTCTGTGGAAACATGCCCAAGACCTGTGCCTTCAATGACAATTCCTTTATATCCCGAACCTGAATGGAACAGGAGAGATTCATTACTTGCACCCGTGGCGTATTTTATCAGGGCGCATTTGGATTCGAGCTTATCATGAAGCATAAGCTTCTTTTCGCCCCTTTTCACAAATGAAGATTGCGTTTTGATCACTCTGGAGGGATATTCCACACGTCCAATAGGTCTTGAATTTATGGACTGGAAAGCATCCCGCCGCGATGTGTGCATTTTGCGGACTTTCGTTCCCCTGTGGATGTAACAGAAGTCATCGCTTGTTGAACCATGCATCACCACACACACCTCGGCAATGTCACTTGCAGCAACTGCCGCAGCACATATGGCATTCATGGCATTATCGCTGCTGGGCCGGTCTGCACTTCGCTGGGAACCTACAAGCACTATGGGTACAGGTGTTTCTATCATGAATGAGAGGGCTGCTGCCGTATACATCATAGTATCAGTGCCGTGTGTGATAATTATGCCATTTGCGCCGTTTTTGATCTCCTCATATACTGCGCGCGCAAGCTCAACCCAGTAAGACGGGCGCATATTCTCGCTCAAGATGCTGTATATCATTCGACAGTTGTAATTTGCTATTTCCTCAAGCCCCGGGATCGCCAGAAGAATATCATTTGCCGAGAACTGTGATGTGACAGCTCCAGTTCGATAATCTATCTTGCTTGCTATGGTGCCGCCAGTTGAAAGGATTGAAATGTTGGGGAGCTTTGCCTTTACTTTCTTTTCAGCGGACACTTTTTCATTCACGGGTTTTTTTTCTTCTTTTTTTTCAAGCAGGGTTATAATTGCTGATTCTTTCTTTAACCCGATATTATAACCATTTTTTAATTTTAAAACTATCCTGTCAGTCTGTGAGGGCATAAGAGTTCCTTCATACTTCACGCCATCTGTTTCCACATGGACTTTATCGTATATTTCTGCCTGCATGATAATCCCTGATTTTTGTTAATACTATTAGGACATGATAAAAACCTATTCCTTTTAAACTTTTAACCATTACTCTTATTGTTATTCAGTTCAAATATAGTTGCCAGGGAGGTTTTTTAATGTCCGATCTCAAGAAGAGGAAAACATATTTCGAAAAATGCCCGGTATGTGGTGGTGAGGATCACCCGCTTTCAGATGAAACTTTATATTTTGACGAACTCCAGCCAAATATACCCGTGCTTGCGGAGGTCAGTCCGGGTCACTGGGCAAAAGTGATCGAAAGGAAGCCCGCAAGAACATAAACATTAATGATATAGTATGATAACTTGTAGGTATGGTAAGGGTAATCGGGATAGACCCGGGAACAAAAAGTTTCGATCTTTGCGGTCTTGATGATGAAGAAGTAATTCTTGATATTTCAATATCCACTAAGGACATAGTCAAAGACCCGGAACTCCTATCGAATATCATAACCAGGACAAGGGCAGATTTCGTTGCAGGACCTTCCGGTTTTGGAATCCCGGTAACAAATATAAGGGACATCGGGGAGAGGGAATTATTTCTTATGTCGCTTATCAAAAAAGAGGATAAAAAAAGTATCCTTGGACTGCGCGCATCAATAAACAGGATGAAACAAAACAGGCTAAATGTCTTTTTTCTTCCGGGGGTGATACATCTTCCTACCGTCCCATATTATCGCAAATTGAACCGGATCGATATGGGTACGGCCGATAAACTATGCTGTGCAGCGCTTGGTATCCGTGACCAGGCAATCAGATTTAATATCGGATACAATGAAACATCTTTCATATTGCTGGAAATGGGATTCGGATATACTGCGGCTATTTCGGTAAATAATGGACAGATCGTTGATGGGATCGGTGGAAGCGTTGGAAATATCGGTTTTCTCTCACTGGGTGGAATGGATTCGGAGCTTGCATATCTTCTTGGGGGCTTCAATAAGGAACTTGTTTTTAGAGGTGGGGTTGAGAAACTCGCAAGAACCCCTGATGAATTGATGGAAAACGAAGAGGCTTTGAACGCATATCTGGAAGGCGCGATCAAGGATGTACTCCAACTCACAGCTTCTGTAAAACCCAGGGAAATATTGGTCTCAGGAAGAATCTCAAGGGTTGAAGGGCTTCTGGATGAACTTAAAAGAAGGCTTGATGTTGCCCCGTTGCGGAAATTAGAAGGCTTTGGGACAAAAAATGTCAAGGAAGCCGCCCAGGGCGCCGCAATCGTCGCGAACGGGCTTGCGGGTGGAACTTATTCCGGACTTACAGAAGTTATGAAAATCAGGGAAGCAAAAGGAACATCATTGGACTATATATTATTGCCTGAGATCGAAGCCTTGAAAAAAGATTATGGGATTTGATGGCATTCTAGCGAAATGAGATCCTCAATAGATATTTAATAATATATATTATTAAAATTGCACTTAATTATAATCTCCCAAAAAACGGATATGGATAAAGAGATGATGCATTTAAATGAAGACCTTTTGGGAAAAGATAGAAAAGTTAATGTAACTATGCCAAGTTATATGCCACGGAAGTGAATGCATGAATATATTTAAAAAATATTTGATCTCAATCTTTTTGATTGTCTTATTGATAAATACAGCCTATGGATTTGCAGGAATGGGCAATCTTACGCCTATTCCACAGGACACAAGCACCCAGAAACCACAAGACCTGAAAAACGCCACAGGATCAGACCAGGATCTAATAATGGCACAGCACCTGATCGAATTTGATGCCATGACACTCAAGTCCCAAAATGAATTATTCATCAGGGAAACCCTTATTTTCAGGAATAACGGCGCAAAAGATTATTTTGGCCCTCTCAAGACATGGGTGCCTGATGGCAGCGGGAACATTAAGGTTAGCAAGTCAGAAATGATGACAGGCGGCGGATTGATACCTCTTGATTTCAACAAGACCGGAAATATAATAAGCTGGCAGGAATATGTTGAAAAAAACAGCACATTACCACTTTTATATGCCGTTGAATATACTGTTGCCATGGAGCCAGGCGCATCATCCATAACATATTCAAAGAAATTGGCTTATCCCGCTTTAATAAATTATAGTTATACAGGAAAACCCGGTCTTCCAGTGCTGGTCCTCAAAATTACAAAACCGCAGGAAAGTTCAATAAAATTATTTGATGAAAACAGGAATGAGATCACGACAGGAGTAGCGAATGAGACTGGAGAGCTCATCCGGTTCGATTCACTTCAATTTAAAGAACTCAATATCGAAATAACCGGATCCTCAGCAATCCCGGCAGTGAAAAATGGTTATGGGACATATGCGGTCTATGTGGTAATTGGAATTTTAATATTGCTTGTATTATTATATCCGTATATAAGCAAGAAACTAAAAGAAGGGAATTCTGATAAAACCTCAAAAGTAACATCCAGCCCTAACGCAAGTAAATCCAAAGAAGAAAAATCAAAATCAGTTAGTAATCCAGTTCAATCTGAAGAGGAATTGAAGGGAAATAGCGACATGGAAAAGGATCCCAAAAGGAAAGAATTGGGTTTGAAATTAAAAGAACTTGAGACAAAATATAAATCGGGAGATCTTCTGGATGAAGAATACGAGGATGAAAAGAATGCTATTCAGAATAAACTGAAATCCATCAATAAACGATCAAAATGATAGGGTGCTATCCTATCATTTTTAAAAAATAATGGTGGATCCTGGGGTCATCTGTCAATTCCGGATGAAATGCCAGGGCTAGAAGTTTATTCTGTCTTGCCGCCACGATAACACCATTATATGTAGAAAGTATTTCAACATCTTTCCCGCAATCCGTGATGCACGGAGCCCTGATGAACAATGCCTTGAAAGGCTCCTTAAATCCCACAAAACTGATCATGGATTCAAATGATTCTTTCTGGCGCCCGAATGCATTCCTGTTGACCTTGATATCCATGAGTCCAAGCAATGCCTGATTTGTCTTTTCTACCTGTTCATCGCCATGTTTTGCAAGAAGCACAAGCCCTGCGCATGTTCCCATAATCGCAACTCCCGATCGGGCAGCATTTCTGATTTCGGAAGTGATTCCCTCGCGCTCCATGAATCGTCCCAGGGTCGTGCTCTCACCTCCAGGAATTATCAAGGCATCACATGACGGAACTAATCCTTTATGTTTTATTTTCAGGATATGAGCTTCGAGGTTTGCCTGCTTTAATGCGGATTTAAGGGATTCAATATGTTCTTCAACATTTCCCTGAATTGCAATAACTCCAATACGCATGCCTCCTCAGTTATCGGGTCAGGATATAAATCATTTTCCCATCAGCAAAGGTTTTATTAATTTGAATCATTATTGTTATACTAATGATACTATTTATACTATAGATGACGTTCATATTTTGGGGAAAAATGATGGAAGAAAATAAAATCAGTTCAGGAATAAAGGGCATCGATGAAATGCTCTATGGGGGGATAAATTTAGGGAACATCATTGGAGTAGTAGGGCCGGCAGGATCCGGAAAAACTCTTATATCTTTGCAATTCCTGCACTCATGCTTAAAACAAGGAAAAAAGTGTCTTTATATTTCAGCAAATCATAAAAAAAAGGAGCTTTTGAACCACTCGCTGGTTTATGGCTGGGATTTTGAACCATTCATTAATAATAATCTTCTTGAGCTCAAATGCCTGGAACCTGTTCAGGTGGTATTAAGGGGAGATGAATTTCATCTAACTTCGAAATATCTTGATGAACTGCCTATCATAGTGAGTAAGATAAAAACAGAGATCGTTATCATAGATCCGGTCACAGATTTCCTGTTACTCTGCAAGAATGAAATAGAAAGCCGAAGCCGCCTGTTCAACCTGTTCCAGATAATCAAAGAAAATGGCGCAACTGCACTGATAACAGCGGAATCTGATGTGGATTCCTCCTCAACAAAATCCGGGATAATCGAATATGCTGTCGACGGGCTGTTTATACTTCGAAGGCTCCAGTCAGCAGACATGAATGAGATCCTGCATGTAATACAGATAGCAAAAATGCGATGGGCAAAACATATAAGAGAAATACGGCAATATGATTTTACCGATAAGGGAATAGAAGTATACAGCAAATACAATGTTCTTCTGGGTGATACAGGTGAAACAAAACAAAGAAACTAACTACGAGGACATAATTTCCAAAGAAAGCGTCCTGATCTCAGTTCCATCATCGTCATCTACAGAAGAACAATTATACAAGATCGTGCATGAATCAATAAGAACTTCAGAAATAAAAAACATCGTTTGGGTCTGCTATCAGCAAACCCCTGAAGTCGTTGAGAGAAAACTTATTTCCCTGTCATTTTCTTTTGCACATATCCATTATATTGATATGATTTCACACACAATGGGACTTACTAAATTAAAAGATGATGTAAATTATTGCACATCCCCCACAGATTATAATTGTCTTTTTAAATTCATAGATCAGATTATAGAAAAAAACGGCAGGAGTGTAATTGTAATTGATAACCTGAACGCTATGATGTCATATGATATGCTTGAAAGGATCATAAAAACATTGAGGGTTTTTAACAACAGGATAACCCAAAACAAATCTGTTATTTTATATCTTGAAACTACAGGTGCCTGCGGGATGCAGACTGAAGTGGCAGTGCGTGCGACCATGAACTACGTTCTGGATCTAAGCAAGATTGATGAAGATTTGGACATGGCCTGGGAAAGAATAAAAAAAGCTACATGGAAAGATGTCATGACGTTGAACACACCCCTTTTATCAATTATGGTATTGGTGATGTTCTTTACAGTTATATTTGTTATATCGCTTCTTATAGTTGTATTACTTAGAAAATAATATTAATTATATTTAATTAATATTTTACCATCTTTCGTTTTTCCACGATATGATCAGGCAAGTTTATTCCTGACCTTCTCAAAGAATCCATCTTCCCTTGTTTTCACGAACCTCGCAGGCTTATCCGCCCTCGTAATAATGATCGTATCTTCCTCTTTTATTGTCCTTGAGTACTGCCCATCGATCACCAGTACCGCATCCTTTTTCGGGATAGTTAATTCCACCTTTATTTCGCTTCGTGCAGGTAAGACCCAGGGGCGCGAGGATAACTTATATGGTGCTAATGGAACTATCACCATGCCATCAACTCTTGGATCGATGATCGGGCCTCCTGCGCTCATGGCATAGGCAGTCGAACCGGTAGGTGTTGCGAACACAACCCCGTCTGCCCGAAGCTCTTCAAGTGGACTTTTGTCAACGAATATCCGGTAGGAGAGCATTTTTGCAGGATTTGCGGTAATAATAACAACTTCATTTGTGGCGCAGGGGAGGATTTCATCATTGACCCTGATGCCAAGGCGTGAGCGCTCTTCAACTTCAAAACCGGAGAGAACCTTATCAATTACGCAAAGCGAGTCATCCGGCGCCACATCAACAAGAAAACCAATTGTGCCCATGTTAATACCAAGAACCGGAAGCGGATCATCCATTTTCTGGATGCCGCGAAGAACTGTCCCGTCACCTCCTATTGATATGATAAATTCAGCGCCGTTTTTTTTCATATCAGACATTTGAGTTCCTTTTAAATGGAGCTTTTCGGCAGTTTTGGGGTCGAGCAGGACATCTACTCTTGATTTCAAATGAGCCAGGATCTTATCAACAAGTGCAAGAACTTCTTCCTTGTCGCATCTTGAAATGATCCCGATACGTCTCATCACTTTCTATTCCTCCACACAGGTTTCAAGCAGTTTATCATGCACAAATCCATTGCTTGCAATCACATTTACCCTCTTTTTCACATCAAGAGGTGTATGAAGCAGCTCTCCTTTATCATCCGTGATCGTTCCACCAGCTTCCTCCAAAATGATCTTTGAAGCTGCGATGTCCGTAATTCGAAGCATCCCGCGCATATCTATAAATGCATCGAATATGCCTGATGCAACATAACACAGTTCAAGCCCGGCGCTTCCATATATTCTTACCCGCCTTACGTTATGGTTATTGATAGCCATCGCATGCGGGCGGTGGCTGTATGATAGTACACTGAGTTTTGATATCTCTGAAACATTTGACACACGTATTTTCCTGTTGTTCAGGAATGCTCCTTTTCCCTTTTCGGCGCAATAAATATCCCCATTAACAAGATTCTTGACGAAACCATATTTTATATCTGACAGGTCAGATTTTCCGATAGCAATGGGCACACAATAAAAAGGTATATTGTTAACTGCATTGAACGTCCCGTCAATCGGGTCAAGCACGAACGTAAATTCGGGTTTTCCGCCAATCCTTTTTTCACCCAGTTCCTCACTTACGAATAGCATCGACCTGCCATCATCTTCAAGTACCGAAATCGCGGCATTCTCTGCCACTTCATCAATTTTATCAGTAGGCGTTCCATCAGCTCCCATTCTTAATGTTACACCCGCTTCGGGTTTCCCGATCAATCCCGAAACAGCCTTTTTTATTTCGGATGTTACATCATTGCACAGGTTGAAATATTGGGATTTGGTCATGTTTGTTTCATCTTTTTAATTTTAGCTTCAATTTAGTAATTAAATACACTTATGGTATGAATAGAACACGGATGACACGGATCAGACGGATTTTCACGGATCCGTGCGTATCAGGGCGCATTCCATATAAACAGCTTATACCTTTGGCTGATAGTATATAATTTTAACTTTGAGCTTCCATTTGTTCTTGATTTTTACCACATATATACATTTATTTAGAATGAGGAAGTTTTTTTGGGAAAAGATACTTGTGGCTCGACGCTTGACGCGGATACGCCCAGATTCTGTATCCGTGAAATATTCACTTTTTTAAATCTCCTCCACATCAACAGCTTTCAGATTCTTACCCATTGCAGCTCGTATCAGCCTTTTATCTGCTGCATAGAATATATCAGCATTTGACCTGATAGCTGTTACGAGGTGCAGGGAATCCGCTGCCGATAAATGCTCTGATGATATATATTCCCAGGACATCTTGACAAGATTGGTCTCAATTTCAATAATTTTCAGATTTTTATTTTCAAGCAGATCAAGAAGATCAGAAAAAATAGCCCCCAACACTGTTTTATATTCATCTTCACTAAATTCATGACGCATAAAATGTTTATCTATAGCGTTTATTGTCTCACTTATCGTCCATAGAGAGATCAATATAATATCGAAACCTTTTCTTGAATTCTCAAAAATACGATGGACTTGATCGCTTCCCATCTCATCATGATATTCTTTGACGTAAGCGCTTGAATCAATATAGATATTCATTCGTTTCGCAACTCTGTAACCGTATCACTCAGCTTTCCAGATATTCTTGAATTCAGAATGTCTCTCGCGGATTCTTTTGTAAATCGTCCGTATTTCACTACCATTTCACTCAGAGCATCCTTGATCATATCTTCACTCTTTTTTTCCATGACGAGTTTTTGCAGGCTGCTAAAAAAGTGATTTATGGTTTGCTCTTCAACAGCCGCTAATTCTACCATATAATAATCTCACCGCGTTTTAATTTTAGAAACATAATTGATTTATTATTACTTTTACAAGTTTATAAGTATATAGGATATTTTTTCTTACAGTTTTTTTTCTTCAGAAGATGAACTAATTTACTAATCCAGAATGGTCTTCCCTCTTCGGATGTGTATATGTTCTCTTTATACAACATCACATCCCGCAACTAACCTCTGTTTTGGATTATTTAGCTGGACGATCAGGAGACGGTCATTCTTTCCATACGCAATAGCATTCTGGGCCGTGAGCACCACGTTGCAATCAGAACCGGGCGGCGCCTGCGTTGCATCCTTGCCGCCTATGGTCATTGCTGTTATCGTTGCCGGCATATCCTGGAGTCCTGCGAACAGGTGGACAGCATCTCCAACGCCAAGGCCCTGTGTGAATTTCGTGAGATGGCATTTCAAATTGAATTTCGATGCTACTTCCTCTTTCTGGGAGAGCAAATAGCCACGATCAAATTCCTTGGACTGGACTCCTTTTAACGCAAGTCCCACCCTTGTCCCTGCCGGCGCTGATTTCATATCAACGTCGTTGCTCTGGATAGAGCGAATCTCTGCTGGCCTTTCGGTTGGATACAGGGTCAGTTTATCATGTTCCTTTATTGTTCCTTGCGTTACTACTCCCAATACCACACATCCGATGCCTGTTACATTAAAGAAACTATCAACTATAACCCTTGTTGGAAGATTAATTTTAGCAGCATTTGCTGTGCGCGCCTCTTCACCAAGTGCAAAAATTTTTTCTTTGAGAGCATCAAGTCCCTCAAATGTAGTATTTGAAATCGCAATAGTTTCCCACTTTTCAAGGTTCGTTCCTTTTGCTATGGTTTTGATCTTTTCGGATAAATCCGAAATAGCTGCCGGATTTGATTTATCCGACATGGTTATCACGAATATTCCGCGTTTATTGCCAAGCAGGTCAAGCGCAACGATACACTCTCCCACCTGCGCATTAAGGCCGCTTGAAGGAATGCATACCAGTGCAATATCCGAGATATTTATCGCCTGGATAAGCGTTTTAAAAGAAGAGGGGTAGCCATTTGAATCCACGAACGCATATATCCTGTCGCCTTTCACAAAATTGTAGAGTGTGATATCCGACTCGGTGCCTTTTTTCCCCAGCTTTCCTGCAAGGCTTGTCCTGCCCGATTTTTCGCTTCCAATGATCGCTACGTTTGCCATAATATCTATGTTATAATATGCCTGAAGCTATATGAAATTGGCGTTCATAGATGAAGCCTGTCCATTGCGTCTCCCAGCAAAGATAACAAAATCACCAGGAACAGGTAGGTTGCGATGATACTGCTGGGAGCCGGATAATCAAGACCTTCGGCAGCCATCAGGTTTGCTCCTGTGGCTATCAGGCCGCACACGAAAAGCGCGAATAAAAAGCCGTTGATCATCCAGTAATTTTTTCGGTCTTTTGATATGTTCCATACAAAATATAGAATGATAAGAACAAGCCAGAGCTTGATTTCTATTACGCCATTACTCCCGTTTGATTCATACATATACCTTATAAAGGGATTAGCCTCAACAATTGCCCCTCTCTTATCAATCATATAAGCTGCAGAAATGCCATCTCCCGCCCCGAAACTCAGGAAAGCAAGAAGGAATAAAATACCCTGCACATTAAGTCTGGAGATGGTATACTTTATAAGAAGCCTAAGGACTTCTGCCAGGGATACATCTTCGCGAATTATTTCGTTCCTCTTACAGTTTTCCTGTAATTCCTTCATAGTTTCCAACTTTAATCTCTTTCTTCAGCAGATCCTCAAATTCACCGCCCGCGCTGGCGATGAGCAAGGACACGTTATGTGTTCTTGCTTCTTTATCAAGAAGAGTTATAAAATTCAAGACTTTATCAGCGCCGTTCACTTCTACCAGTTCTTTAACTGCATCCAGAAGCACTACTCCGCCCCCGGAGGCTTCAAGCTTTTTCATAGAATTGGCAAGCATAAGACCAAGCCTTCCCAGCTTTTCCGGAGATGTCCCTTCCGGATTATTTGCTATCCAGACAACAGTAGTAGTCTTAAGGCCGTGATCCTGCCTGATTTTGGAAGGGAGTTCAGTGGTGACGACGATGCCAAGAGTCCCCATCTTTGTTGAATCAAGCAGAATTTCATAGCCTTTGTCTTCCACAAGGAACGTGCCAGACAGGAGCGAGAACCTTGGCTGCTGGCTAAAACAGCTCCAGCCGATCTCTTTTCGCTTTTTGCAGTCTATTATTTCAGGGCAATCCCCGCAACCTGAGCGGGCTTTCTTTGCAAGGCATATGTGGATATCGCATTTCATGTACCTGTCTTTTTCGAACCTGCATCCTCTGCATTTCCTGTTAATATATTCAAGGCATTCCATACAATTCACCCCGCAAAATGATGTGGGTGATATCTCAGGGACAAGTCTTATGCAGAAACCGTACTGGTACACTGAATATGCGAAAAAAAGACCCATGACAGAGGGCGCGAATGTTGTCAGGCCAAGCAGGTAAATATTGAAGAACATGGGGAGGATTATGTTTGCGGTAACTGAAACCATGACAGCCGTGATCGCCCCTGCTATAATGAGTTTTGCCTGGTCAGGTTGCCTGTATTTACTTTTCAGGTAATACCTGAGCAACAGATAAATACCCGCGATCCCGAAAACAGATGAGAGGATGAAATAATCCTGCATGTTCCACGATACCAGCTTCAGAACATCAACTCCTATCTGCGTTATGTCCGTTGTCCATATTATGTAGAGATTATATAAGGATAACAGAATTATCAATAGCAATAGAGGGCTTTTTATCGCCGTCTTTCGATCAGTGAAAGACAGGATAACGAAAGCTGCAAGTGCAAGTATCATTCCGCTGAACTGGATCTTAACTGCCGGGAATATCTCCGAAAGAGGTGCGCTGCTGGCTACGAGATTTATATTATAAATAATAACTGACCATAAAATGAAGACAAACATAAGGATAGCAAACATCTGGTTGCTTCGGTCGTTCTTGTTCTTATTCAGGACATAAACACCAAGACCGGCATACAGGAGCACGATTATGGAGAAAAGAAATACTATCAGGCTGAGCATGAAATCACTATGGTAATAATGTATTATGCTTACTTAAATATTAGTTTTTCAAATACTCCTCAAGATCCCACAACAGGCCCAGATCAACATCCGCATATGTTTTTTTTCCTACTTCAAAGGGATTGTCCATATCTTTTATCAAAAGGATAAGACCAATAAGCAGGGACGAGGTCGCACCTATCAGGGCCAATCCTTCATAAACAGGTTCTATTTTTAAAAAAAGAAGCATAATGAGTACTGCTGCCACTGCCAGTTCCGCTATACCATAGGCAGCCGGGATGAATGAGGTCTCAGCAATAGTCTTGATGCGGTTTGATATCTTGTCAATATTTATCAGTTCGACCCTCAATTTCACTATAAGTGGTGGAGCCATGCCTTTTCCTGTTAGGAGACGGATATCATTGTTGATAGTATTCATAGTCGAGTCAATTTCGTGCAAATCCCAGTTGTTTTTCCTGAAGTTTGAATTTATTGCATGCAGAAGTTCTATTATGTGGGTACGCATGCTGGAGGTGAGCTCATCATCAATGGGCAGTACTTTACTGTCATTATAGAGGGCTTTGATAGATGCTGCAAGTTCACCGGGTATTTTTTCACTCTCTTTGTAATCAGCAAGCGTGCCTGTAAATATTATTGCTATTGTAAATATGACCCCGCCTACAAGCGCGGGTATGAGAGGACTTGCATTTGCCACTTCAAGGTCATAAAAAAAAATTATTGCTTTCAGGACAAGCAGAATGAAAACAATAACCAGCGCTTCGATCGTCAGACCCCATTTCTTCTTAAAACTGCTCATGATCCCAATATCCTTTTAGATTCCTGATATATTTCAAAACCATTATCCAGCGATCAGCTTCCCCAGGAACTTTGTGTACATAACAAGATCTTCTATCCTTATATTCTCATCATCTGCATGTGCATTGCTCTCGATCCGTCTTCCTATCCCGAAGCAGCAGGCAGGCAAGCCCGTGACCTTGACCGCATAAGCCACATCAAGGCTGCCCTGCGCCCCCGCAAGTGTTATAATTCTTCCTGAAACCTCGCTTGCTACTGTTTGCACTTCTTTTATCCAGGGATGGTTCATATCGGTAAGCATGGGCGCATATATCTCATCACAGCTATAACTGATATTCAGGTCAGGGTGATGGTTCCGGACATTTGTCATCGCAGTTTCAAATTCATTGCGAACATCATCATAATTTTCTTCAGGAATAAAACGCCTGTCCCCTTTCATGGTGCACCTGTCCGGAATGATATTTTGTTTCACCCCGGCGTTCATAACCGTAATGTTAAGGACAGGCATAAGGGTCTTAAGGCCAGTTTTTTCCGAGATTACAAGGCTTGCCGGGACTTTTGAACGTCGCTTTTCCACTTTTTCTTTAAGCGCCATCAGTTCATTCATGACAGGGATTGTTTTCTCAATAGCGTTCACGCCCATGAAACTGCTGCCGCTATGGTATGATTTGCCAAAAACATCTATCTGCCAGTCAACATTACCATTTGAAGCGATGGTAATATCGTCGCTATCCCCATCCATGCTCAGGAAATAATCCGCTTTGAGCTTTCCAAGGTCTGCGAGGTGGCACAGGCCAGAATATGGCCCCATCTCTTCATCCGTGGTCAGGGCAATATTCAGGTTATACTTTGGCTTTATTTCAAGTTCTTCCATGGCCGAAAGCACAGTGAACAGGGCTGCAGGTCCGCCTTTTGAATCCGCAACACCGCGCCCGAAAATGCGGCCATCCCTGGCCGTACATTCAAACGGTGGGAAGCTCCAGTTCTCACTTGCCGGTACTACATCAAGATGCGTATTTATCAAAAGGGTTTTTTTCGCGCCGACATTTTTGATCGCTGACAGGTTTACCCTGTCGCCTTTAAGATGAGTAAGCCTGGGATTTTTTGTCTCGAATAATTCGCGCGGCATGAATATCTTTTCGACCTCAAAACCAAGATTTTCAAATCTGGAAACGGCATAATCTATGGCTTTTTCATAATTATCACCGGGTGGCACATGGGTTTGGATGCGCACAAGTTCATCAAGCACCTTTATGGTTTCCCCGGTTCTTTTTCCAAGATATTCAGATAATTCCAACATTTGTGTCAAAAAGGTTTTTATTACCCAAATCCTTTTTGCCTTGTTTACAGCTATAAGACCCGATGGCAATTGAAGAAGATATAAAGGCTATTGAAGAAGAAATATCCAAAACTAAATATAATAAAGCTACCGAAGGTCACATAGGCCGTCTAAAATCAAAGGTTGCTCACCTGCGGGATGAAGTCCAAAAAAGAGCAGCGTCAAAAACCGGTGGGGAAGGGTTCTCTGTAAAGAAATCCGGCGACGCATCTGTCGTGCTCGTAGGATTCCCGTCAGTGGGAAAAAGTACGCTCCTGAACAGCCTCACAGGGACAGAGTCAGCAGTTGCTGCTTATGAATTCACGACCCTTGATGTAGTTCCGGGAGCGATGGAATATAAAGGGGCTATGATACAGGTACTGGATCTGCCAGGGCTTGTACGTGGAGCAGCCTCAGGACGCGGGCGCGGAAAGGAAGTAATTGCCGTTATCAGGAATGCCGACCTTGCAGTGATCTTGCTTGATGTTTTCCAGCTTGTTCATTATGATGTACTTGTGCAGGAATTGAATGAGGCGGGGATACGCATTAACACTAGACCTCCCGATATCACTATAAAGAAAAAAGCAAGGGGTGGCGTGAATATCAATGCGACAGTGGACCTGAGCCTGGAGGAGGATACTATAAAGGCTGTGCTTGGCGAATACAGGATCCATAATGCCAATGTGCTTATCCGGCAGGATATTACCATAGACCAGTTGATAGATGCAATTCTGGGTAACAGGAAATACCTGCCCGCAACGGTTGTTATTAATAAGATCGATCTTGCAGATGAATATGCTATCAGGAAATGCAAAGAAAGATTTCCTGATGGCCTGCTTGTTTCAGCCGACAAGAAGGTGCATATCGATGAACTCAGGGAGATGATATTTGAGAAATTGGGATTCATTAGAATATATATGAAGCCCCAGGGAAAGGCTGCTGATATGGAGGAAGCAATGATAATAAGATACGGCGCCTCGATCGGAGATGTGTGCGACAAGCTTCACCGCGATTTCAGGAAACGGTTCAGGTATGCGCAAATCTGGGGAATATCAGCAAAGCATGAAGGACAGCGCGCGGGGCTTGATCATATCATGGATGATAATGATATCCTGACACTGGTTTTAAGGAGATGAACTACTTCAAGCTAAAGCTGTGAAGCTTCTTCTGACCCTGTAAACTTTGAATATCCGCTCATATTTCCACTTGTTTCTATGAAAGTCCGTACAAATAGCATTCTCATGCAACTCCTCCATCAATATGTCATATATCCCCACTTTGACAGTTGAAAAATCCCATTCATCGGGAATGTCTACTATTTTGGCGGGAAAACCAATCTGACAGTTACAAAAAATTAACTATATTTCTTAACTTTTTGCTATATTATTCCTTGATTTTGCATCAAAATCAGCTTATTTATTGGGTCAAAATTAGCATAAATGTACTTTTTTGGCTTGTTAATTCTGAAATTCACAGTAACTGTCAAATTCATCAAGCTGTTTTTTATGAATTTTGTCGAAGTGGTTTTCAATTCCTTGATCTCATATCTTATCAAAGAAATAAACAATTGAGCTAAAAACCCAA
>JAPZAP010000141.1 GCA_027460585.1 Candidatus Methanoperedens sp.
AAAGGCTGACATTGCCTATCGATTCGGCAGATACCTCCCTGAAAGGATTTGAATTCAGGCCATACAATTTATAATCATTTGTCATCTTATCTCAATTATTCCTTATTTGAAACCATTATGATGTAAATGTCCACCTGAATCGTTAAATTAACCTCTATAGTCTAAATACTTCTATATATTATATGAGGGGATACATTATTGGGCAGCAGGGAAAAATATAACCTGTGAAATTGATTGAAGATGAGTCCGGACTGTCCGTTGTTGTGGGCACGCTGCTGCTGATAATAATCGTGGTAGGTTCTGTATCTGCCCTTGCCCTTATGGTATCAGAGGCGCAGAAAAAAGAGATGGAGAGGAACAGTCTTCGCATTGCCGTAGAAAGTGAGAACCTGAAGATCACATCGCTGGCCCTCAAGACTGAGAATCTTAGTGATGAAAATTGGAGTACTCTAAGAATAAACGTCGTAAACCTGAATACCGAAGAAGCAAGGATTGTTGGTATCAATATTAATGATAGAAATGCAAATAACTATACAGATGGTGTGAGAGATTACAATTTCCAGAGTCAATTCCCTGTACCAGAGGGCGCAAGCAGGCAAATAATCTTTAACCTTATTTCCAACTCTTCATCTAACTTTACTTCATCACTTAACAGTTCCTTTACTCCCCCTCTTAATATTTCCAGGAAAGATCCTATCCGAGTAATTCTATTTACCAGCCTGGCAAATAATTTTGAGCGTGTGTTTCTTCCCCCGGTTCCCATCATAAAAGTGAATGTTGACTCTGAAATTATTGCAAATGTGTCCCAGGAAGTCCTCACACTTGACGGGTCGGATTCCATTGACCGCGAAGGAACAATTATTAACTATACATGGCAGGGCGACAATTTCGCTCCGGGCGGCGGGCAGAAATATAAGACCAATAATTTCACCACTCCATTCAATGTCACCCTTAGCGTGACAGATAGCAACGGGATGCAGGGTTCTACTCGATGGACATATCCCTAAAAAATCTTCTTAAAAATTGTGTGTTTTAAGATAGCATTTTTCTCTAAATTTTCTTTTCTCTTTTTCAAATTTGTTTTATTCAAATGATCTCAAAAAGGATATATATTTTATTACAATAATCTATATATGCTATAAACTATCAGTTGAATAATGATAATATGGATGCGCGTAAAGTTTACGTAAGTGGAGGTTCAACTTACGTAATTTCACTGCCCAAGAAATGGGTTAAGAAGACTAACTTGAAGGCAGGAGATTCACTTATGGTCACAGAGCACGGCAGTTCGTTGATGATCGAGACCAGTATAATTGAAAATGAGTCACGGACAAAGGAGATCAAAATCTCACAAATTACATCAAGCGATGCCCTTGAACGTTTATTAATTGCTTTCTATCTTGTGGGTTATGATACAATTAAAATAAAACTGGACAGGAAGGATCATCTTTCATACAGGGATATTATCCGCAAGATTATGGACTATTTGATCGGTGTCGAGATAGTCGAGGACACTAATGAAGAAATGACCCTTGAGATAATGCTTGATTACAAGCGTATGAGTACAAAGCAGATTCTCCAGCGAATGTTCTCCATAGACAGGTCGATGATTCTTGATTTTGGCAAAGCGTTAAAAAACATGGATATCGGGCTTGCAAAAGATATAATCGCAAGAGAGAAAGAAATCGACAGGCTTTATTTTTTAGTCGTGAGGCAGCTTAAGAGCGCAGTGGAATACCAGCAGATAGCGGAAAAACTCGGAATAGAATCCCAGAGAGATTGCCTTGGATACCGGATCGTTGTAAAAGTTCTTGAGAGAATTGCGGACCACATCGAAAACATGGCAAAAAGTTACATTCAATTATCCGGGATTCAAAAAGAAGCAAACCTGAACGATTTTATAGATATCACCTATAGTATTGTTACAACCTTTGAAAAATCGGTCCAGGCATTATTTACTAGAAATAATGAACTGGCTGAGACCGTTTTCCAGGAACTGAAGAACATTGAAAAATCCCAATCCGAAATTTCCAAAGGACTATTTAAAATAGAAGATATCCAGGCAGCTATTTTAGTGAAAGCGATGCTTGACAGCATTGGAAGAATAGCGAGTTATAGCGGGGATATTGCAGAAGTTGCTATCAATATGTCAACAGAAGTATCTTGATTTTTATTCAAATCCACACTCTTCTTCAATGGAATCGATTAAGCCCAAAAATGTCAAAAAGACTCATTCTGATATTTCAAACAGGTTGGTCCAGCCAGAAAAATCCAATCTGAGCCACCAGATTGATAGTATTTTATTGGCTAGAATATGATATCGTCATTTTGCGCTCCATAGGTACCATAAAATTATTAATACTAAAGTCATATTTACTGGTATGCCACCACTTTCAGCGTCTAATAGGATTGCGCATGAGGTCTATAAAGCCCATTTTGAGGAAATTCAAAAGCGTAAGGGAGATATTGTAGTAATTGATCTTGTTCAAAAAAAAGTATTAGATGTAATAAATAAGGATGATGCGCTGACTTTTATACAAAGGAATGCAGACGCTATACACAGAAATATTTATCTTTTAAATATTAACCTTGGTAAACCTCTAGTGTGGGCGAGATGATGGAGTGGAAATACGTGAGTGTAAAATCTTTTGGAGTTACAATATTATAAATCGTAAATACGCTATCATAAATCTGCGTTCATCGGCGTTCATCTGCGGTTTTTTATTTTCAAATATTTTATGATAGCCTCCAACACCAAACTTTTTGACAGCCCAGGAAATACACAAAAGATATTCCCCTCATCCCGGTTGAAATTATAAATCCATATAACAGCCGCAAATCAAAACATTTTGCTCTCGTTGATTCTGGATCAGATTGGTGCTCACTGCCAAAGCAATTGTGGTATGATCTGGACTTTTTGGAGATAGGATTACTTGAACTTGGAACTCCATTAGGATGTACTGAGGTCGGTTTTTCTTGGTGCAATCTCAATATTGCAGGCAAAACAATTCCCGTAGAAATTCACTATACAATAGGGGATGAAATATTGATAGGCAGAAATGCAATGAAGCATTTCTTGGTGACTTTTGATGGCAAGAAAGGTAAGATAATATTTGGAGATTGAAAAGAGTAAAAAAAATCGTTCTGATATTTCAAACAGATTACTCCATCCAAAAAATCCAATCTGCCATCATTCAAAAAACCGTGCTGGACAGGCTTGGGGGAATTGCAAGTTATATCTGGGATATCGCTTGAGATTGCTATCAATATGTCGGCGGAGGCAATGGGAGATTGAAAATTGATGGGATGGACATTTTCGGGTCAAATGAGGATAAAGAAATAATAAGAACTTTTAAGGCTGGAAGCCATATTATTGGTATGCAGAAAAGTAGAGGGATAATTATGGAATATTTTAACAAACTATACTGAAAAATCTCCATTTTTCAAAAATATTTCCAGATTTTACCTCGCAAGAGGAACCTTAATGGGTTAATCCGACAATATCAGTATAGAGTTATTATTGGGGTATATAATGTCTGATTATGATACGATTGTTGTAGGGGGAGGAATTTCCGGCCTTTTGTCCGCTCTGACTCTCGCAAAGAAGGGAAATAGCATTCTTCTTCTGGAAAAAACAGATGCTCTTGGCGGAAACTGCAGGACATACGAACCTTTGGATTTCCCTGGCTGGCGTGTTGATACCGGCGTCCATGCAATAACAGAACTCCTTTATGGCCCCCTGAATCAATTAAAACAGTATTTTGACCCCGGGAAATTTCCCATTTTCAGACGGCATAATGATTACTATATTCGCAAAAAATACGGACTGGAAAAATTTCCATCAACGCTCCCAAGTTTCTTGAAAATGGATGCCCTTCCTGCAAAGGACAGGTTGATGCTTGCAGGAGATCTTCTGAATACGTTAATATCGCGCGCTATTTTTGGGGTAAAAGAAAAGGCTGTTTACGATGTCATTTCAAAGCATGAGTTCAGCAGGAAAACAATGCAGTTCGTGGATGCGCTTTCTTATCTTTTGAGCGGCCTTTCAATGAAAAAGACATCGGTATCCCGGCTTCTGGAAGGATCCGGATTCAGCTCCTGTGGTAAAAGAGGAATAATCAGAAGGATTATGGAAATGGCAAAACTTTTCAATAATTCCGGATACCGCTCGCAGGGCTATCCTCTGGGTGGTATACAATCGATAACAGATGGCGTAATCGGATCGTTTCCGAAAAACGTGGAGTATCATACAAGACAAGAAGTTCTAAAGATTGAACAGGACGAAAAAGGTTTTTGTGTTTCAACTCCGGAAGTCGATTATTTTTCCGACAGGGTTGTCTATTCGGGAGAGGTGAAAAGGCTGCCCGCTATTATCGAGATGCCGGTAAAATGGAGCAGGCAGGTAAAAGAACTGGAGCAGGCAACAGCAATGACAGTCTGGCTCGGACTTAAGGAACCTATGCCAGAGTTCAATTATAACGGCTCGGAAGTGTTTTTCGACGTCTGTGATACTGATAAAGAAGTGTTCTACTGGCTCATGCCAGTGCCTGAGCTTTCGCCCCGTAATAAAAGTCTTATTGGAGTGAGCACGATAATAGACCCGAAAAATTGTCATGATTCGAAGGAAAAACTTCTTAACACAATATACTCTCTCGTGCCTGCACTGGAGAAGAACACTGAAATGATACATACGCAGATAATGGCTCCTGAAAAGGCCGCTGTTTCTCTCAATTATTTCCCTTCGATCAAAACCCCGGTTAACGGCCTGTACGTTGTCGGAACCGATACCGATATGCGAAGCATGGGAATAACCCGCGCAGGATACTCAGTGCTTGAACTGTTAAAGCATTATTAGTCCTTTGGACTTTTACAATAATCGTGAAGAGAAGGAGTGGGGATTGACAGATCGCATCCTTTTTATTGGAATGATCGATCAAGATTTGAAAGAGGAATTACCAACAAATGAACATTTCCAGAAAGCGAGCTTTTAAACACTATTTCTACTTGATTGAATACGGATAGAAGTCGTATTTTCTTTTGTCTATCACTTTACGTAACGGCCACATATTCCCGATATATTAATAATACTCTTGCTCATTACAGAGGCTGATACTAATGATTCGAACCCATTATTCCACACAGATCACACCAGAAATGAATGGCAACAGCGTCATAATATGCGGTTGGGCGCATGAGATACGAGACCTTGGGGGCATCACTTTCCTTGTGGTAAGGGACAGGGAAGGACTTGTCCAGGTCACGCTTTTTAAGAAAGCCATAGACAAAAACGTGCTTGAGATCGTAAAGGGCATAAGCCGCGAATCGGTAGTGGCCGTTACGGGAAATGTAAAAAAAGAAGCAAAAGCCCCGAATGGCTATGAACTTGTACCTACGGAAATTAAGGTTCTGGGGAAGGCCGAAACACCACTGCCTATGGATACCACAGGCAAAGTGGATGCTGACCTTGATACAAGGCTTGATGTGCGGTTCATGGACATGCGCCGTTCCCAGACCCAGGCCATTTTCAGGATCCGTAACCTTATCCTTAAAAGTATCCGCGAGTTCTTGGACAGGGAAGGTTTTATCGAGATAACAACCCCGAAAGTTGTAGCTACAGCCACCGAAGGAGGAACCGCGCTTTTCCCGATAACTTATTTTGAGCGTGAGGCTTTCCTTAACCAGAGTCCCCAGTTATTCAAGCAGTTGATGATGTCAGGAGGACTTGACAGGGTTTTTGAGATAGGGCCAATATTCCGTGCTGAAGAACATGATACGCGAAAACATTTGAATGAAGCTACATCTATAGATATTGAAGCGAGCTTCATTGACAATGAAGACGTTATGGTGATACTTGAGAACCTTGTGAATTACGTTTACACTTATGTCGCAGAGAATGGTAAGACATATTTGAAAAACCTGGGCGTTGAGATCAAGATCCCCCAGACCCCATTTAAGCGAATAACGTATGATGAAGCAATAAAGATCGCAAAAGATAACGGCGAACAGATCGAATGGGGCGACGACCTGTCCACCGAATCCGAACATTCGATCGGAAGGACGATGGGTGAGCATTATTTCATCACTGACTGGCCATCAAAGATAAAACCATTTTATGCATTGCCCTATGAGGATAAGCCGGAAATTTGCCGGGGATTTGATATGATGCATCCGCGCATGGAACTATCTTCAGGAGCGCAGCGCGTTCATAATTATGATCTGTTAAGAGAGAGAATAATTGCCCAGGGATTGAATCCTGATGGTTTTGATTTCTATCTCAAGGCATTCAGATTCGGCATGCCGCCCCACTCCGGCTGGGGATTGGGAGCAGAACGCCTGCTTATGACGATGCTTGGAATTGAAAATATACGCGAGGTCGTCTTATTCCCGCGTGACAGAAGGCGATTATCTCCATAAATTATTTAACTTAAAAGCTATGTTTATAATGCAGTAAGTCAAGAACCAAAAACTATTTGTCCATTTTGACCATTAAGATAACGAGGGATATAGATGAGCACTGAAAGGGATATCATAATAGAGCGATTAGAGCAAAAATTAGCAGCAAGGGATAAAGAGATAGCGCAGATACAGGAAACCCTGCGTGAATCTATTCTTATTGAAATGGAAAAACGTTTCATTGATAAGATAAAACTTCGGGAATCCACACTTGAAGATCTAAGAACGAAATTTGGCGAGAAGATTAATGAAATAATCCAGATGAATAAGACCCTGCGGGATTCAGTGCTCGGGCAAAAAAAGACTGAAACGGATGTTATCCGCCAGTGTGAGACTCGCATGGAAAGGATGGAGCACAGGCTCATTGAACTCAACAGCGCATATGATGGGGTAATGAAAGAGCTTCTTGACCAGAAATCAATAATACAGGAAATAAGACCCACAAAACCAAAGGAAGAGCGAAGACCTAAAGTTGAAGGAAGACAGGAAGCAAAACCGGAAGTAAAACAGGAAATAAGGCCTAAAGAAGAAGCAAAGCCTGTCGAAAAACAAAGACCAAAGACCGAATATATTATTGCCGATAACTATATTCCAAGAGAAAAAAGAAAACCGCCGCAGCAAATAATTGAAGCTGAAGATAAGCCCATAGAAGCGGAAGTCAAAGAAGAGGAAAAGCTAAAAGAACAGACCAGGAAACCTGCATCAAAGAAAAGTGAAAAGATAATGGAAGGGGTGGAAATAAGCGAGACCTTGAAAAGAGGTAAATAGTGCATATCAAAGAGATAGAACTTCAAAACTTCAAATCCTTTGGCAAAAAAGTCAAAATACCCTTCTTTGATGAT
>JAPZAP010000142.1 GCA_027460585.1 Candidatus Methanoperedens sp.
ATAGATTAAAGTATTAAGAGAATGCCCGCAAGGTTTTTACACTTCGGTTTGCGCCGGTAGTGTAGCGGTTATCACTAGGCGTTGCCAACGCTTAAACTCGGGTTCGATTCCCGACCGGCGCATTTACTAACAACTTAAAAAAGAAAAACTAAAGCTTATTCTCGTCAGCGAACTTGACAAGAGCTTCCCCGAGCGCCCTTACATATTTCGGATTGATATTGAACCTGCGCTGCTTTTGCCCGCCTCTTTCTTTGGCTATCTCCACATACTCCTTCTCTTCCTCGAACCTGTCGCTTTTCTGAAGCGAGATGCTCATAAACCAGCCAGAGCTCATCTTTATTTCCATAAAACCTTTTTCATCATCGTTCATAGGATCTCCACGCTCCCTACAATCGCATCCACTAAAACCTTATCCCCGGTTCTTATCGCAGTGACCGGGTTCTTTTCAACACGATCCACAAGCGGGATATCAGAAATGATGGCGCCCACGGCAACAATCGGTTCGGCTTTGACATTTATCATGGCTAAAGGTGCGGCGCCGTTTTTCTTAAGCTGGTAAATCGCATAAGAGCCAACGGTCGAACCCTTGCCGCCCGGGAAAACAAGGACTTTTCCTTTTATGCTTTTCCCCGCAAGTTCATGACCGCTTTCTATCACGACACCCGTTTTCATATCAATGCTTCCGAGAAATGATATAGGCTGCGAGGTTACAAGGGCGTCGCCTTCAGCACGTCCCCGTGAAACTATATGCGCTTTGAGTTTAATCATTTTTCCTTCTATGAAATTATTATTTTCTGGATTGATTTCGACGGAACAGGTATATGCCAACATTGCTGTGATTACGAATGCGGGAATCGACTATTTCTTCATAGTCCATGATACTATTATTGATTTTAATATATTATTCGTAATCGGGATTTGGCGTACTTGCAGGTCTGGGCACTGGGGTTATTGCGCGCTGCTTTGCAATTTCAAGTATCTGCTGGTTCGTGGCTGGCCTGGGAAGGCCGCTGAACGGGTTGTGGGGATTGTGGCATGTATAGCAACCTGCTACATAATTATGGCAGATGTTGCAGGCGTTTTGATGGTGAGGATAATGCTTTCGTGAATATTCTTCAGTCACCCCATGACAGTCCAGACATTCCATTATGGCCCCGTGGACGGGATGACAGCTTGCGCATGAAGGCATAAGATTGTGCTTTCCACCGTTTGTAGTGAGGTTCTGGTATTCATCCGGATGGCAGCCCTGGCATAGCTCTTTCGGTTCATTTCCGCTAAAAACTACGTTTCTCGTAGGGACGTGGGCATCTTTGTGGCATCCCAGGCATACGTCGTTGCCCCATGCCGCACCTTTTACATGCGTCTCGTGGCATTGTGTGCATTTGGGTATTTGTAATTCAGTACCAGTTCCATGACATGCAGTGCATTTTAGATTTTTATGCGTCTGTATTCCGATAGCCTCAAAGTTTATATTCTGTTTGGTGTGGGCAAAATGGCACACGCCGCAGGCGGTGTTATTTGCATGCATTCCGCCTTTCAGATCGCTAGCCGGATGGCATTTTACACAATTTTCTTTCAGTAAAGAAAACCTTGTAACATTGAAGCTATTCGTATATGAGAAATTTGTCTGGAATAACTGATTTATCACGGGCTTTGATTCATTGAGTATTTTTGCACTTGCAACAACATCCAAGGCGTCAAGTCGCGCCTGTATGCCTTTTCCCGAATGGCAATCGATGCAGGTTATGCTGCTGTTTGCATGGGATGGCAGTATGGAGCCTTTGGCTGTTGCATTGTATATACTCCCGTGACAGTCTATGCAGGCTGCAGGCCCGGAGAAATAGTTTATTGCCATGATAGAACTGTAAACTGCAAGTCCTGTTAAGATTATGCCCAGAAGTAAGAATTTCTTCATTTTTCTTTATATTAGTAAAGCAAAGCTTATAAGGATTGGCGCAAAAATAACCCACCATGTCATTTGCCAGGAATCTCATCGTGTTAGTGGTGATAGTGGGGATAATAATCGCTGGTGGCATTCTCTATGTCACACGGCAGGATGCAGAATATATCATTGTCCAGATGAACCTTACACAGTATGAATTTAACCATGTGCCAACTATCGATAACATGACCGCATATCTGGTCCCTGTATCAAAAATAAGCGAACCTCCTCAAGAAACGCAGCTTTTCCTCCCAGGAGTGGCAGTCAAGATATTCCAAAACGGGGATGATATAAGCAACTTTGTATCTGTTCCATATACCGGGAATGGCACCTATAAGATACCGGTCGGGCTCTGGAAGTACCCAAAGAAGGGAGAATTTGTATTGATTAATGTCAGGCTCGTCGATCCAACGGGTAATGATTTTACTTCCGTGACCTACAATACCCCTCTTGAATAGGTTTCGATACCGGTCACCAAAAACGTAAGATATATATATCAGGATAAGCATATCATTAATTATACCCAAATTAAACCCAAATTGGGTAAAAAAAATAATGGATAGGAAAAGGAGGTGAAAAAAAATGAACAGCAAAATAATTTTATTGTCTTTTGCAGTAATCGCAGTAGGACTCTTTGCTTTGCCAAGCACAATGTCGCTTTTCGCAGGGCAGCATACATGGTACAACGTAGAGGACATTCCTTGTAAGAAGTGTCATCAGGATATCTACGATGAGTTAACAACCCAAAGTGCGTACCATGGAAAATTTGAATCATCCTACGGAAATGCTTGTGGAAGATGCCACGTTTCAACAAGTGCCTATAATAGCACAACTGGTGTAGCAACCTTTAACAAATCAGGTACTAACATGAGCAAACAGCAGTGGATAGTTTATAAGAGTAAAAGTACTGCTATAAATAGTACTGGTAGTGGCCCTATGGTTGTAAATTTCTCGGCACATGCGGCAATTACAGTTGAGTGTCTCGCATGCCACGGGTCAGGTACAGATGGTCAACTTGTCCAGGGTAAGAACTCACCGTTAAGATTGATGTCAGACCAGGAAGCGCACAGGCCCTTCTACTATGGAGCGGTATCAAACAAGGCAGTTGGCGATGTCAACTACACAAGTTTGTTGGCTGCAGGCATCATATATCCGGGAACGCCACAGTGGTATGATACATCTAAACCCAACCAGACGGTTGTCCAGTTGAAAGGTACCAACGCGGCATGTATCGGCTGCCATACCCATGCGTATGTTAACATCTCATGGAACAGGGCAATTGGATACGGGCTGAGTATGACTGTAACCAATGCCGGATGGGATGTGAACTTCACAGGCCCACTCGCTGAAACAAACACAACCCACACATCTGGTGGAGGATAAGTAACAAATATTGGACAGCCAAAAGCTGTCCGGCTTTTTTTTATTACTTTTTTAAAAATATAGTAAGTTTTATTGTGATTAAGGATTGAAAGGAACACTTAAAAATGAAAGATATGATTCAATATAAGAAGATATTAGTTTCACTTGAATCAAATAAGATTCCTATATTTTTATTTCTCTCATCGATGTTCATATTCCTCAGTTTTGCAGGAACACGAATATTTATATCGGATGAAGGGGTGATACTCAATCAATTTTATAGCCTGATTCACGGTTCGCTGTCATTAGATACCGGGAAAATAAATATTATAAAAGGCGTTTATTTATTTTTTGATGGCCATATCTATGGAAAATTCAGCTATTCACTGCTTATTTTATCTCTGCCGTTTTATTATATCATGAGGGCCATAGAATTCTTATATGGTGCGCATCTTTTCCTATTGCAATTATGGGCTATGTGCGGCGGGATTATTGTGTATCTTATTTTAAAATACCGCAACTTGAAATATGCTGAACTTCTTGGGGCAATATCATATTTTATAATGATTGGAGCGAATATAGTATTATTTAAACCCATTTATTTTCCAAAGTGGGGAGAACTGCTATCTATTGAATTTACCGATATCCTGATATCTTCTTTTCTGGTTGTATTCGTTTACCTGTTATTCAGGAATTTTTTTGGCGATAAGATTGCCATGTTCACCTCTTTTTTTGTTATCTTGGCAACACCGATTTCCTTTTATGCCATCTCATTGAAACATCATGCGCTTACCCTGTTCTTAACAGTGCTCGCTTTTTTCTTTTTTTATAAGTATATAGAGAAAAAGGAAAATAAATTTATGTACTTCGCTTATATTCTTGCAGGACTTTGCGTATGGACACGCGTCCTGGATGGCGCAGTACTTTTATCAACGCTTTTGATAACGGACATTATTATCTTCAGGCGTAAAATCAAATATATCATCTTTATTTCACTGATAATTACCGGATCCCTCCTGCCCTTCTTCACTTTAAACTATTTAATTCTTGGAAATCCGGTCTCGATTATGGAAAACACGGATACTGCCATTGTATCAGGAACGATGGAACCCGGGCAAAATGCAATTATATTGCCAGATGAAAATTATAAATCTGTAACTTTGATGAGAGAACTCGGATACAGTGGGAATGATGAGATAAAATATTATTGGCAGGACATTTTATTAGACATAACATTTTTAAAATTGAATAATACATCAGGTATTTTTATAATTAGTCCTTTTTTAATAATTGCATTCGCGTTTATCATTGATAGGATAAAAGGAAAAATCAAGTTAAATACTATGGACAACTTTTTTGGGCTATATATCTTATTATTTATTTTTTCGTATAAGAATTCTTTTCTAACAATAGTAACTGATACTCCTGTCGTGCTTGAATATAGATATCTGTTAATTATTTATATCGTACTGCTTTATTTTGCTTTCAGGGTAAGTAAAGTCAAAAGCCTGTTAGAAACTAATTTGAAAAAGATAGTCGTTCTGTATTGCATAATATTAGCAATAGCTTTAATTCTTTTTATTATAGAATTTCCTTTGCCATTTCTAACAATCTACTATTATGCAGCATTAATTATTTCATTATCATTAATAATATCTATATCAATAAATCTTTTTGCCATGAATCAAGAAACGAAAGTTCCTTTATTAGATAATTTTGTCATTTTCAATATCGCATTATCACTTGCTCTTTCTTCTTTGTTCTTGCTTTTTTATTACTGGGTTGTGAGCATGACCTATACAACACCAGCTCAAGACCTTCACGTATTACCTATAATGGATAACCTGCTAAAATGGATGTACCAGACTATTTTGTAAAATCAGTACCTGAGATTTAATATCTTAACTTTGTTATTTATCAAATAGAATGAAAAGATTTTTCAATCAATAAGATATGTTTGTATCATGAGTTCCCCTCTTGTATCTATCATAATTCCCTGCATGAACGAGGAGAAAACAATTGGAAGATGCATCCAGAAAGCTCTATCGACTATGAAACAGGAAGGTATGGAAGGGGAAATAATAGTATCAGATAATTCCACAGATAATTCCAGAGAAATCGCCATAAGTATGGGTGCAAAAGTGGTAATCCCGGAGAACAAAGGATATGGAAATGCTTTTTTAGAAGGATTCAGACAATCCAGAGGAAAATATTTTTTATTAGCAGATGCTGATGATACCTATGACCTGAAGGAGATGCCAAAGTTTTTAAAACCCTTAATAGCCGGGGAGGCAGATTTCATAATTGGCACCAGATTAAAGGGAGATATAAAAAAAAACGCAATGCCTTGGCTGCATAGATACATAGGTAATCCGGTATTGACAAAAGTCCTGAACATACTTTTTAAAACTAATATAAGCGACGCTCATTGCGGTATGCGGGCAATTACAAGGGAAGCATACGAAAGGCTTGGTATAAAAAGCGAAGGGATGGAATTCGCAAGCGAAATGATAATCGAAGCCGCAAGGAAAAAGCTAAGAATAACAGAAGTACCCATCACCTATTATCCAAGACAGACACCTTCCAAACTCCACTCATGGGGGGATGGATGGCGCCACCTCCGGTTCATGATGCTTTACAATCCAACGCCTTTTCTCTCCATCCCCGGTTTTTTGTTATTTATTCTTGGCGCTTTTATGACATGGACTTTAGCGATGCGAGGCAATGTAGAAACAACCAGCCTCCATTCATTCATTCTGGGAAGCATGCTGGCAATAATAGGTACACAAATGATAGCCACAGGCAGTTATATGAAAGTCTACGGGATGGTGCATAATAAAATAGATAAAACAGGACTAACAGCCAAACTCCTGGACTACCATTCTCTGGAAATCGGGTTAGTTGTCGGCGCATTATTATTTATTGGAGGCATGATATTAGGTTCAAGAGTTCTTTTTAAATGGATATCTTCGGGATACGGTTCTCTTTCAGAAATAGGAGCGGCTGTTATATCGATGGTGCTCTCAGCCATAGGAATACAGGTAATATTTTCGGCGCTCATAATTAGCATATTTCTACTTGAAAAAAAGGATAACCGATGAGGATCGCTTTTGTATACGATGCAGTTTATCCATGGGTAAAAGGAGGTGCAGAGAAACGGATATATGAAGTCGGGAAAAGACTTGCAAAAGATGGGAACGATGTGCATGTTTTTGGGGTCAAGTGGTGGAACGGAACAGAAACTATAATGAATGAAGGCATGGTACTGCACGGCGTATGCATGCCTATGGAATTGTATGTTAACGGCAGACGCTCAATCTCAGAGGCAATAATATTCTCAATTAAACTCTTCCCACACCTGATCAGAGAAAGGTTTGATGTGATTGATGTCAGCGCATTCCCGTATTTCTCTTGTTTTACAGTGAAACTCGTATCAATGTTCAGGAGAACTCCGATGGCAATCACCTGGCATGAGGTCTGGGATGACTACTGGTATGAATATTTAGGATGGCAGGGTATTTTCGGGAAGCTCGTGGAACATCTTATATCGAAACTGCCGTGTATGTCAATAGCTGTGTCGCCTTTAACAAAAAGGAATCTCATTTTGCTTGGGAGAGATGGTGAAAACATCCATGTATCTCCCAATGGTATTGATTTAAAAACGATTTCCAGCATAACTCCTTTCCATGAGGATTGCGATATATTATTTGTGGGGCGGCTTATCAGGGAAAAGAATGTGGACGTGCTGCTTGAAGCTTTGAGTCTTGTCAGCGAAACGATACCCCATGTTAAATGCCACATAATAGGCGATGGGCCAGAGAGAGAGCGGCTTGTTGGACTTGCATCTCAGCATGGACTTATGGGTAATGTCAGGTTCTTTGGATTCATGGGTTATGAAGATGTTATAGCGAGGATGAAATCTTCAAAAATACTTGTGCTGCCTTCGACCCGCGAAGGGTTTGGAATGGTTGTTTTTGAGGCGTTTGCGTGCGGTGTCCCTGTTATCACGGTTAAAGCCCGGCGAAATGCGGCATGGGAGCATGTAAGCGAGAAAACGGGTTTTGTCGTAAACCTCGATGCCAGAGAACTTGGCAATGCTATCTGTAAAGTGATTACGGACAACGCGCTTCGAGAAAGTATGTCCAGGTCTGCCATTGATGCGGCGCAGGAGTTTGATTGGAATAACACGACAAGGCAGTTAACATTCCTTTATGAAGAAATTATAAGAGCAAGAGAATAAAATTTGGAGACCATAAACAGAATGAAAATCGCAATCTTCCACGACTACATCGGAGCAATCGGCGGCGGTGAGAAGCTCGTGCTCACGCTTGCTCGCGGGCTTGGTGCGGATGTTATTACTACCGATGTGGATGAGGATTCTATTAAGAAGATGGGGTTTGAAGATGTGAAAATCATAAGCCTCGGCGGGACGGTCAAGATGCCGCCGCTCAAGCAAATATCTGCATCCTTGAAGTTCATACTTTGCGATTTTTCTAAGAAGTACGATTTCTTTATTTTTTCAGGCAACTGGGCGCATTTTGCTGCAAGGAGGCATAAGCCGAATTTATATTATTGTCATACGCCAGTGAGGGCATTTTATGATCTTTACGATGCATTCTTACGGCGGCAGTCTTTTATCACAAAGCCTTTGTTTATGATATGGGTGGCGCTGCACAGACCTGTCAGCGAATATTACATGAAGCACGTGGAAAGTATTGTGGCTAATTCTAAAAATACGCAATCGAGGGTTAAAAAATATCTGCACAGGGATGCGGAGGTTATTTATCCACCTATAAATACTTCAAAATACAATTTTAAAGAAGCAGAAGATTTCTGGCTGTCGGTCAACAGATTGTACCCCGAGAAAAGGGTCGAACTTCAGATAGAGGCTTTCAGGTTGCTGCCAGAGAAAAAACTCATAATAGTCGGAGGATTTGCAGAAGGAGACCATGCTTCCAAATATGCAGAAAAAATAAAGCGTGATCTTCCTGAAAATGTTGAGCTGCGCAGTCCTATTCCCGAGAAAGAACTTATAGATCTATATGCAAGCTGCAGCGGACTTATTACAACTGCCATGGACGAGGATTTTGGAATGACGCCGGTAGAGGCGATGGCTGCAGGAAAACCGGTGGTGGCTGTGAGGGAAGGGGGGTATTTAGAAAGTTTAATACCTGGTATCACGGGCTTGCTTGTCGAACCGGAAGTGAAAGATATAATAAGGGCAATAAATATTATATCCAAAAACCCTGAAAAATACAGAAAGGCATGTGAAGAGCAGGCAAGAAAATTCGACCAATCCATTTTTATAAAAAATATAAAGGATAGGATAAATGAATATCATTAACAACCTCTGGGATTACCGCCACCTAACCCTTAAGCTGGCAATAAGCGAATTTAAACTCAGATACAAGAATTCCATCCTCGGATTCTTCTGGTCGCTTCTTGAACCGCTCCTCATGCTGCTGGTCCTATATGTGGTTTTTACAAACTTCATGAGAGTCAAAGTAGAGCACTACCAGCTTTTTCTGCTGATGGGCATAATCTCATGGAATATGTTGAGCAGGGGAACAGCGATGAGCCTGAACAGCATAATCGGAAAGCCAGGCCTTGTTCAAAAGGTCTATTTTCCAAGAGAGGTACTGGTGATAAGCTCTTGCCTTACGGCGCTTTTGATGACTTTATTAGAGTTCATCGTTTTTGGGTTCTTCATGTTGATATTCAATGTGATGCCAACAATAACAATCATGTACTTCCCTCTGATTCTGTTCATTGAGTTTTTACTTATTCTTGGTCTTTCCCTTGGTCTTGCTGCATTGAACGTATATTATCGCGACATGCAGTACATCTGGGCGGTCGTCTTGCAGGCAGGATTTTTTGCGGCCCCGATAATATACCCGATTTCAATAATCCCTGAGAAGTACGTCTGGATCATCATGCTGAATCCAATGACTCGTATCATCGATATGCTAAGGGGGTCCGTGATCTATTCTGCATCACCAATTTTTGGGGATGGAATATTCATTCTGGCCGCGGCGCTTATTGTACTCGCCGCAGGCTACTTAATCTTCTTAAAGCTTGAACCCGGATTTGCGGAGGAGATGTGATGGATGCAGTAGTTGTTAACGGGCTATGTAAGACATTCAGGCTTCCTCACGAAAAGAGGAACACCCTGTTTGAACGAATTACTGGAACTGGTAAAAAGGGATATGAAGAGTTCGTGGCGCTTAAAAATATCAATTTTACAGTGAAGAAAGGCGAAGCTGTTGGCATCATCGGAGAAAACGGAAGCGGAAAAAGCACACTTCTAAAGATTATTGCAAACATCCTTCGCTCCACAAGTGGTTCTGTCAAGATACAAGGGAAGATAACGCCGTTTCTTGAACTGGGCGTAGGATTCCAGCCAGACCTCACCGCAAAAGAGAATATCTACATTTACGGCGCGATTATGGGTCTATCGGACAAGGATATTGATGCCAGACTTAGTGAGATACTTGAATTTTCAGGGCTCAAACAGTTCCGGGACGCCAAACTGAAGAACCTCTCCTCGGGTATGCAGGTGAGGCTTGCGTTCGCAACCGCTATCCAGACCAATCCGGAGATTTTGTTGATGGATGAGGTGCTGGCAGTGGGAGATATGGAATTCCAGCAGAAATGCCTTGATGTATTCCAGCGGTATCTCAAAGAGAAGAAAACGATAGTGTTCGTTTCTCATGATTTAAACTCGGTCAGGCGCTTCTGCAGCAAGGCTTTGCTTTTAAGACATGGTGAGCAGGTGGCATTCGGGAATACGAATGAGATTATTGATAAATATGTTTATGGGGTTGACGATAAAGAACTGCATAATGAAAATTTACAGTCCGAATCGAAAATCGAAGAACAAAAAAGTATGGAGAAAAGAACCCGATGGGGGGACAAAAAAGTTGAAATAACCGATATTAAGTTCATTGATAAATTCGGCAGAGAGAATAACACCTTCAACTCGGGCGATGCGATGACAATCCAGATAAACTATAATGTTAATGCACCGGTAGATAATCTTGTTATCGGCATTGCAATATACTCTGATAGCGATTTGATGTGTTATGGTACTAATACGGATATCCAGGGATTTGTTCCCAATAATACTACAGGAAGCAATAAAATCAAGATTTGTATCAACAACCTGACAATGATGGAAGGTAAGTTCCATCTAACGGTTGCCGCCCACAGCAAGGAACACATACCATATGACTGGCTTGATAAACAGTTTTCCTTCAATGTCATCAAAAAAGGAAATAATGTGGGTTTGTTTGAAATCCCGTGTGAATGGAAACAATGAGTTTATATTATTTGATAAGTAAAAAAGAAGTGTAAATATATGAAATCTGTACTAATAACAGGTATGACAGGGCAGGTATGAAGAAAAAAGATATGCAGTGGCAAGATAAAACCGTGCTGGTCACGGGAGCTACGGGCTTCGTTGGTCCCTATCTTGTAAGGGAGTTGCTCAGGAAAGAAGCGCGAATTAAAGTACTTATAATGGACTCAGCCGGAAATCTAACAGGTCTTGAAAATCGAATAACTAAGGCGTATGGAAATATTCTAGATCGGAACTCATTTCATCGCGCTTTAGAGGGTACAGATATAGTGTTCCATCTTGCGGCTATATCCAACGTGAACTATGCCATAGCTCATCCCGAGGAGACGTTCGAGACTAATGCAACAGGGACATTAAATCTTCTTGAACAAGCAAGACAAAATGAAGTTGAAAAATTCGTGTACATCAGTTCCTCACATGTCTATGGCATACCCAAATACCTGCCTATAGATGAACAGCATCCCATTAATCCGCTAGAACCCTATTCTGTAGGCAAAGCCGCGGCTGAAATGCTTGTTAATACATATGCCTTGAACTATGGATTGAAAACTTCAGTTATCCGGCCGTTCAATCTGTATGGGGTTGGTCAATCAGAAGGCTTCATTGTACCATCGATTATAAAACAGGCTTATGAAAAAGAAATAGTCGAACTTGGAAATATCACTCCCACCCGCGATTTTTTGTATATCGCTGATGCAATTAACGGTATCCTGGCCATTGCAGAATCGGGTGAAGGCATTTATAATTTAGGCTCGGGAAGTGAGACGAGCATAAAAGAGGTTGTGGAGAATATTATCGGCATCATTAACCCTAATAAAAAATTTGTTTCGGTGGAGGCTCGCAAACGTATGGGGGCGATAGATATTCCCAGAATGTGTGCCGACGTGTCTAAATTAAAAAAGCTGGGCTGGTTGCCTAAAGTTAGTTTAAAGGATGGATTGATGAAAACAATCAAGGCTAACGGAGGATGAATGGACCCCATTGAAATAAAAGACGATGAAATCAATGTTGAAGAAATCATGCGCCAGATACGAGAAAATATAAAGAAACGGAAAGAGAGTGGCGCATACACAAAAGAGATGGAGGAGGCGATGAATCAGCTCCCTGCATCCTGCGCAGCGCCCGATGATCTCCAGCAGCACCTCGACTACATCAACAGCAACTGGGAGCTGATTGCCGAATACCACATTAGCTCCCACCGTGGTATCCTGGGAAGGCCCATCGTGTGGGGAAGGCAACTTGTGCATGGGGAAGTAAGACGGTATGTGGATCTCCTCGCAGGCAAGCAGTCGGAGTTCAATTCCCATGTTGTGAGGACATTGAATAGCTGCATCGGGGGTTTTGACAACAAGGTGAGCCAGGCTGTAGCTGCTGTGAACAGGGATATAGATGCCAAGGTAAACAAGACTATAGCTGCTGTGAACAGGGATATAGATGCCAAGGTAAACGAGGCTGTAGCTGCTGTGAACAGGGATATAGATGCCAAGGTAAACGAGGCTGTAGCTGCTGTGAACAGGGATATAGATGCCAAGGTAAACGAGGCTGTAGCTGCTGTGAACAGGGATATTGAAAATAAAGCATGGCTTGCCAATCTATTGGAGAAAAGAATTGAAAGGGACATATCAAAACCTCTGCCAGAAGCGCAGACAAGCGATGTGATGAACTACTTCCTGTTCGAGGAGAAATTCCGCGGCAGTACCCAGGAGATCAAGCAGAGGCAGTCCATATTTCTCGAATACTTCAGAAACTGTCAGAATGTGCTGGACATAGGATGTGGGCGGGGTGAGTTTCTTTCGCTGCTGAAAGAGAACGGCATCGGAGCAAAGGGGATTGATATAAATGATGACATGGTACTTTACTGCCATAAGAATGGGCTTGATGTGCAGAAAGCGGAGGCGCTGGGGTATCTTTGGTCGCTGGAGGATAAATCGTTGGACGGGGTGTTCTCCGGCCAGGTTGTGGAGCATCTGCAACCGGGGGAGTTGATCAGTATGGTGAAGCTATGTTATGATAAGATGAAGTTTGGCACTTATTTTATTGCAGAGACAATTAATCCACTTTGCTTATCCGTATTTGCGGCGAGTTTTTACATGGACATGTCGCATGTAAAGCCTGTTCATCCAGAGACGATTAAGTTCCTGCTGGAATCTGTGGGCTTCAGAGAGGTTCAGTTTAAATTCTTCTCGCCGTTTCCGGAAGCTGCGAGGTTAAGCAAGCTGGAAATGACTGATGATATGAACAGTAAGGAAAGGGCACGTCTGGAAGCGATAAATCAGAATATAGATAAGCTGAATTCATTGCTATACGGATATCAGGATTATGCAGTGATTGGGAAAAAAATAATGCTAATTTAACGGAACCTAAAATATGAAGATAGCAATCGTGGGCCCTAGCCCTGTTCCTTATGTATATGGGGGAGTAGAGGGGTTGCTATGGAAACTAACAGAATCAATTAACAATTATACAGTTCATCAAGCTGAATTGATTAAACTCCCCACAAAAGAATTATCTTTTTGGGATTTAATTGATTCATATCATAAATTTTATACACTTGATTTATCACATTTTGATCTGGTTATTTCAACTAAATATCCAGCTTGGATGGTAAAGCATAAAAACCATATTGTATATCTACAACATCATTTAAGAGGTTTGTTCGATACATATCATTTTTGCAATGAACCGCTAACAATACCTCCGAATTTAAGAGTTGGTCTAGTAAAAAATATTTTTGATATAATCAAAAATTACAAGACATCTGAAAAAAATATAGATGAAATATTTGAAAAATTGAAAGAACTTAAAAACGAAGAAGACAATTATGATACGAAAACATTTACATTTCCTGGTCCTTTTATAAGAGAAATAATTCATTTTTTTGATAATTATGCACTTTCAAAAGAACTAATTAAACGTTATTTTGCTATATCTAACAATGTAAAAAATAGAAAGGACTATTTCCCAAGAAATGCAAATGTAGAAGTTGTATATCATCCCTCAAAAATTGATAGTTTCCAATGTAATAGTTATGATTATCTTTTTACAGTAAGTCGACTCGATGCTCCAAAACGTATTGACATTCTTATCAAATCAATGAAATATGTTCCACATAAAATCAAATTCAAGATTGCTGGTATCGGTCCTGATGAAAAGAAATTAAAAGAATTGGCAAGAAAGGATGATAGAATAGAATTTATTGGATATGTAAATGAAGAAAAACTCGTAAATATATATTCAAATGCCCTTGCCACATTATTCATTCCATTTGATGAAGATTACGGCTTAATTACAATCGAGTCGATGATGAGTGCGAAGCCAGTAATCACAACTAATGATAGTGGCGGGTCACTCGAGTTTGTTAATAACTCTGAAACAGGGTTTGTAACAGAGCCAAATCCACAATCTATTGCGGAAAAAATCAATTATCTCATTGAAAATAAAGATGCTGCGAGACAAATGGGTGAAAGAGCATATGAAATAGTAAAAGACATAACCTGGAGAAATACGGTCAATAATCTATTAGGAGACAGCCTAAAGGAAAAGAAGAATTTGGTTTGCATTCCTGAAAAGAAAAAAATACTGGTATTATCGACCTATTCTATTTTTCCCCCAAGGGGCGGGGGTCAACACAGGTTGTACAATTTGTATAAAAATCTGTCAAAGAAGTTTGATGTTACGGTTCTCTCGCTTATAGAATTTGGAAAAACCTCTTCAGCAAAAGTTTTGGATAACGATTTGAAGACAGTTTGTATACCTCAGAGTGAAAAACATGCCAGATTGCAATGGGATGTTGAACAGAAACTCGGGTTAGGGCTGTTTGATGTTTTATGCATAGAGAATGTTGTACATTCAATTGAATACGTGGAAAAGATGAAAGAGTTAGCAAAAAAATCTGATATTATCATTTGTTCTCATCCGTATCTGTTTAACCTAATTAAGAAAGAAAATACAAGACAAATTATCGTATATGATGCTATAGATATTGAATTCGTCCAGAAAGAATCTTATTTGAAAAAATCCAAAAATTATAATTTAATAGATCAGATTTGGGAAATTGAAAAACGAGCTTGCAGTGAAAGTGATATAATTTTCGCAACATCTGCTGAAGAAAGGAATACTTTATCCGAATTATACAAGGTACCTGTTGAGAAAATTTTTATTGTACCAAATGGGGTGGATATAAAAAATGTACCATTTTTTACAATAGAAGAAAAAAGGAAGCAGAAAGAACTTCTTGGCTTATCAGATTACACGACGGTGTTATTCGTCGGTAGCTGGCATCCGCCAAATTTGGAAGCTATGAAATTTATTGTTGATATATTAGCAAAAAAAAGAAAAGATTTCCTTTTCTTTATAGTTGGCAGCATAAATGACTATTATAAAAATCAATCCCATCTACTAAAAAGATATCCTAAAAACGTCATGGGATTTGGTGTGGTCGATGAATTAGAGAAAATTGAGATATATAAAGCTTCGGATATTGCAATTAATCCAATGATGAGCGGATCAGGAACTAATTTGAAAATGCTGGACTATATGGCATCTGGAATACCAATAATATCTACGCCGATTGGAGCAAGAGGTTTAGAAATTGAAGATAATGTCATCATAAGCGATCCAGAAAATTTTAATGAGGCTTTTGATAAAATAATAGCTGGTGAGTTAGATACCGTTCTAATGAGTGAAAATGCTAGGTGTACAACCCAAAGACTTTATGATTGGGATAAAATTAGCCAATATGTTACTGACATCTTTAATAAATTATTATTTTGTAATTGACTTTATATGTTCTTCAAAAATATCTAAAGTATTTTCCCATGTAAATTTTTTACTCATCCTTTTGCCACGCTCCCCTATTTTCTTTGCAATATCTTTATTTTCATTCAAGTATTCTATCACACCAGCGATTTCTTCTGCATCCGGTTTAACAATAAATCCTGTTTTTTCATCGTCAACTAATTCAATATACCCGCCCCCATCTTCGCATGCGATGATTGGTTTTCCAAATGCCATTCCTTCAACCGCCGTCAATCCAAAGTCTTCTTCATAAGCCGGGCAGACTACACATAATGCTTTAGAATATTCTTCCTTTAATCTTGCAGTTGAAATTTCTCCTCTGAAAGTTATATTCGTTTTTACTTCTTTTTTATCCAGTTCGGAATATATTGAATTCAAATCAATTAAGTCAATATTAAATATCATTTTTTTCCAGAGATGGGAATCCTCAATCTCTTCCTTTTTAATTCGATGCAAATAAGTCAAATAACTATCAATTCTTTGTAAGTTGTTTGTTAATCCTCCTTTTCCAATAATATACCCTTGAATTGCTGGTATATGTTTCATGGCATGTATGAACAATTCAGTCCTTTTTGGATATTCATGGCGACCGATGCATATTGGATACTTGAAGGAAGATTCGCCAGAAAAATCCAAAAAACTATCATCAATGCCAGCGTAACAAACTGAGATATTTGTCTCCAAATTGTTAAATTTCTTAAGTCTTTCTTTAATATGGCGACTACCAGCTAAAAAATCAATTTTTTTATTTAGATATTTAGAATCTATCATACGAACTATTTTAGCAGTAAAAACTTGTGTCATTTTCTTAAAAAACCCGGATGATTGCTGAAGCATCAGATCATGTAAATCATAATATATTTTCTGATGATGATAAAAAAAAGAAATGTGTTTTGGATGGTTGATTGAAAATGATGGAGGTTGAGTACTAATTACAACATCGTATTGAAGTAAATCGAGGTTATGAAATCTATTTAAATTAGAAATATAATCAATAAAATATTTATTAATACTATATACAACTGGAGGTAATTTTAATCCAAACAATTCATGCGATGAATTGGTGGCATCAATCGTAACCAGATCTACATTATATCCACGACTTTGCAAACCATCGATCAAATTATTAACGACGATCTCGAATCCGCCGATTATCCCGTAATCGGGTTTAACGACTGCTATTCTCATTTAAATCTCCATAACTAAAATACAAACAAGATAAATCTCTATTACTCATAAGCAACCTTAAATAAAATAGGTTCAAATATGGCATACTTGGATTTAAACTATATGTCAACTGCTTGCATATACCTCGGATGAAGGCTTCTATCTATGCTATTTAGAAAGCTGTTTTTATAAGAAATAGTATAAAAATGAAAGGTTTGAATGAGAGATTGTGGATAAATAATGTTCATTTTTGTTGGATGCGTGGGGAAACCTAAGTTAGCGTGATGTTCTGAAATGCCAAACTTAAGCACCTCGAGTCATTATTATTTAACTCAGGGATGTCAATTGGGTGCTGGCATCCATCTGGAGTGTAAAATCGTAAGGAGTTTTCTCCTCTTTTAAGACTCACTTCCATAGCTTCTGTAGTTATATTTTGGGATAATAGCTCTTTTTGAAATACTAACAAGCCATTTACATACGCTTGAAGTGTTCTCGGTTTGTAGAAACTGGTAGAATTGAAGCTTATTATGACTCTTTTTTCATCGGGATAATATATTTTTATGGTTCCATTGTTTTCCATCCATTGCGTTGGGACATCATTCCATTCTTCCAAACCGTTCCAACCCACGTCCTGCGACATAAAACTCATAATGGATGAATTTTTTACAGTATAAACAACTAAACTATCTTCATCGTATATATCAGGTTTTTCTTTTAATGTGCTTTGTAGTAGATCATTTGAAAAATTAAGTTGGTCTTGTGTCATATCTTGTATGTGAAGGATCACATATCGTATATTATAATAATTTAATACGGATTCACCAATCTCTGATATGTTCTGATTTAAGACATAATTAGAACTATGCATGAAGGTAATTTCCCGTACAAAGGGCGTATTGTTCTGGAAATCCAAAGTACCTGAAGGTGCTCTTGCAACCTGCCCTCCTACTATTGGTTTTCCATGTATAGTCTGGTAATATTCAGATTTTAGCCCGGCGGTATAGTTAGTTGTTGCTGGAATCTCAAGCAATGCGTATTTTTCCGTATCATGAGAGATCTGTTTATAGAACACAGGCTCATCGGCAAATGAAGTAACAACAGGAACTGATAAAAATTCAAAAATAATCAAAATGGTGATAACCAGGCTGAATATATTTTTTCTTTTATTTGAGTCAATTTTTTTGTTAATTTCTGAAATTCCATATCCTGCCAATACCGCAAACGAAAGCATGACAATTACATCAAATCTAGCTATTGTCCTGCTGTTGCTAATAAAAGGAACCAATTTGGAAACGATAATATATGGAAGAGGTATCGTGATATTAAATCTTGTAAATTGAGTTTGTCCCATTATTTTTAATACCGGCCCCAAACTCATGAGAATAAAAATTATCGCTGAAATGCCCCAAAATTTAACTACCATACTTTTTCTTAATTTTATAACAGCATAGATAGATAAAATAAGAACTGTGTATCCAATATAAGTAGTATACTCGGCTACATTTCCTGTAAAAAATTGATTCACATGCATGGAAAACCAACTACCCAATAGAGGATGTAATGAACTTGGGGAAAAAAATCCTAATAAATCTGCTGAATATCTTATGCTGTCTGAAGGATCAGGCTGCAAGAAATTATTGTCGGATAAAGCAGTTTTAATCGTATCTTTTGTAAATGGCAATACTCCTGCAAATGATAAAACTGAAAATAATAGATATTTCCTTAAGAGATATTTCAAAGATACTATTCTTTCAAACAGTGTCTTTAAACCAGCACTTAATTTTAATTCAATTAATATCCCATATATAAATAAGAGACCAACGAAAAGTCCCATATAAACTATAAATTGTAAATCACTCATCACGACCAGAATGAAAAATATTGCCGCATAAAGAGCATTTTTCAAACTTTTTTCCCGCATTATTTTCATTAGATATAAAGCACAAAATGGTATCCATTGAATAGTCAAAGTTCCAATGTGCCCAAGAGCATGCGCATAATGGAAGGGGGAAAATGCAAAGACAATTCCTGCAATAAGAGATGCAGTTTTGTTGCCGGTAAGATAATTTACAAGGAGGTAGGTTCCATAACCACTCAGTAAGAATGATAAAAGCCATAAGAGGTTATATGTTACAACTAACCCAAACAAAGATTGTAGCGGGATTGAAAGGAATTGATTAAAAGCAGAACCAAAAGGTATAGAGATATGAACTCCATCTGGATAAAATATATAAGTTATATAATTATAAGAAACATCAGGATTTAGTAATGCTATTTTTGAATACCAAAGACTCCATAAAACTTGAAATGCATCGCCCTTACCAGCAATGTGTGTTCTAATCTCAAAAAACACAGGATAAGTCAGAATGACCGTCAAAACGATGTAAAATGCGATTACAATTAATTTTTCACTTATTTTTTTTTTAATAAGACCAAGGTTTGCAGCTTTATCTGAAGTCATCGCTAACTCTTTTTCATAAATTTGTTCCATTTGCATTTCACTAAATGAAACCTTTATTGACTATTCGGTATAGATACCTTTTAATAATAGATATAATCTTCTAAAGTACTGCCTAATGAAAAACGCGGTTATGACCGTCATTATATTTAGCGAGGCTAAGCGATATTATACTCAAACCTCAATATGGATCGAGCGCTATGAATTACTTACTTGATTGAAAAGGTATTATAATGAGAATTTTAATGCTTAACTATGAATACCCGCCATTGGGAGGGGGGGGTAGCAATGCATCTAAATATATATTGAATGAATTTGCAGAAAAGAATCTTGAAGTTGATCTCGTTACATCCTCGCCTTCCAACACATTCGAAACCGAGATTATTGGTGATACTGTCAACATTTTTAAACTACCTATTGGCAAAAAAGAGATTCATTACTGGACGCAACGAGAAATCCTAGCATACAGCTTGAAAGCTAATACGTTTATTAAAAGTTTAATAAAAGAAGATGAATATGATGTATGCCATGCCTTCTTTGGAATACCATGTGGTGCTATTGCCTATTTGTTCAGGAAAAAAATGCCATATATAGTTTCGCTGAGAGGCTCGGATGTGCCTGGATTTAATAATAGATTCAGTCTTCAATATGTTTTCTTAAAACCTATCATAAAAAAGGTGTGGAGTGAAGCTGGAGCGGTGATTGCAAATAGCAAAGGGTTAAAAGAGCTTGCACTGAAAACTTCGCCTAATCAGGAAATAAGTGTTATTTATAATGGGATTGATACTTCAGAGTTTAAGCCAGATTTTAATAAAACTGATAATAGCCATCATCTAAGGATTGTTTGCGTCTCCAGATTGATCAAAAGGAAGGGAATCAAATATTTAATCGAAGCGATCGGAAAATTGAAAGACAAAAGCATTAAATTGAATCTGGTAGGGGAAGGAAATCAGGAAGAAGAATTGAAGAAATTATCCAAAAATTTAGGAATTTCAAATATGATAGAATTTAAAGGTTATATAGGTCATGAAAAAATAACAGAAATATATAAAAATTGCGATATTTTTATTCTGCCATCCATGAATGAGGGTATGAGCAATGCTTTACTGGAGGCTATGGCGTCGGGGCTACCAATTATTGTTACTGCTACTGGAGGAACCTCTGAGCTTCTAGAAAGGAATGGCGTGGTTGTTCCTATAGGTGACTCGAGTGCGATCGCACAGGCGATTAGTGAGCTTATGGACAATCCAGAAAAGAGACGACGAATGGGCATTAAGAGCCGTGAGATTGCAGAACGGATGGAGTGGAAAGCTGTAGGCGATGCGTATTTTAGGTTGTACAGGAATGCGATAAATGACCGAAGAAATAAGATTTAAAAGTTGGGGTTCGCACTGGTTGCAATGAGTTCGTCTTTCAAAAGAGGTAACCTAAGATGTGTGGAATAAACGGGAAAATAAAATTTGAAGGAAAAAAGGTTTTAGAAAACGAGATTGCAATAATGAACGATGCCCTGGCTCATCGCGGGCCCGATGATAGCGGTATTTGGATAGAGAAAAATATTGGATTGGGGCATCAAAGGCTATCAATAATCGATCTAAGTGTTGCAGGTCATCAACCAATGGAATATGATAATTTGGTTATTGTATTTAATGGAGAAATTTACAATTTCTTAGAATTGAGAAAAGAATTAGAAAAAAAAGGACACGTGTTCAAATCAAAAACAGATACTGAAGTGATATTAGCTAGTTATAAAGAATGGGGCACTGAATGTTTAGATAAATTCAGAGGAATGTTTGCTTTTGCGATTTATGATACATCAACGAATGTTTTATTTGGAGCAAGAGATCGATTTGGGAAAAAGCCCTTCAAATATTATCTTGATGATAATGTCTTTATTTTCGCATCTGAACTCAAAGCCATCCTGACACAGGAAGAAGTGGAAAAAGAAGTGGATTGGGAAGCTATTGATGATTATTTAACTTTACAATATGTCCCTCATCCCAAAACTGGGTTTAAGAATATTTACAAACTCCCTCATGCTCATTATTTCATCCTTGACATGAATACTAAAAAATTTGCAACTAAAAAATATTGGGACTTGGATTATTCCCAAAAATTAAACCTATCTGAAAAAGAGTGGGTAAAATTGTTGGAAGATGCGTTAAAAGAAAGCGTAAGATTACGAATGATTTCTGACGTTCCTCTTGGCGTCTTTTTATCCGGCGGCATAGATAGCAGTGCAATTGTAGCTTTTATGAGTCAATTTACCGATAAAGTGAAGACATTCTCTATTGGTTTTGATGAGAAAGATTTTGATGAAATGGAATATGCAAGAATGGTTGCGAAGAGATATAATACAAATCATCACGAATTTATTGTAAAATCTAATGATATGTTAAAGTTTATTGAACAATTGGTTTACCAATACGAGGAACCTTATGCCGACAGTTCACAACTTCCGACGTTTATTTTGTCGAAATTCACAAGAGAGTATGTAACAGTTGCTCTTAATGGAGACGGAGGCGATGAGAATTTCGGAGGATATGATAAGTATGCAGTACATTTATTTGCTAAACGCATGAAAAAACTTCCGTTTAAAAATTTACTTTTATATATTTTTAAAATTTTAGGGCAAGAAAAAGGAGCTCTTTTTTTAAAAATACTTGATCAGGAAAATTGGGAGCAACATTTGAATTACACTAATTATTTTAGTACGTATTCAAAACAAGAATTTTATACAGATCAATTTAAGGCAAAAATTAATTATCATGAGACTCGTGATTTTTTCAGTCGTATTATAGATGGTAAGAGCGATTTAGAGTACATGGATAAAATATTTTATTTAGATTTCAATAGCTACGTTCCAGATGATCTAATGGTGAAAGTGGATATAGCAACTATGGCAAAAGGTTTGGAGGCAAGGAGTCCCCTACTTGACCATAAGTTTGTTGAATTAGTCGCAAAAATTCCAAGCGATTTGAAAGTTGGAGTTAATAGACGAAAATACATCTTGAAAAAAATGCTTGAGAGTTACCTGGATGATGATATTTTGCATAGAAAAAAGAAAGGTTTTGCTATTCCTGCAAAGCATTGGTTCAGAAATGAATTGAAATACTATATAAAGAATGTACTCTCAGATGAAAATGGTATAGTCTTGCAGATAATGAAGAAGGAGAAAGTTGATGGATTATTGAAGGAACATTACGGTGGAAAAGATCATGGCAAAAAGCTTTGGACATTGATGGTTTTGAATTTGTGGTACAATGAGTTTTTTAGAATTTATTAAAAAAAATGAAATCTATGTTTGAGCTTTCTGCTTGATGGCAAGGGATATATGGAGAAATAGAAGGAAATGAATATACTAAGAAATGTCTGGAAAGAATTTTCAGATAAATTCGGTGGAACATGGTACTACTGGAATTCTCTGAGTGGTAGCATACTCTTAATCAAAGAAATCAAGCGCGTTTTATCTAAATATGTAAAAAAAGATTATACAGTATTAGATGTCGGAGCAGGTCGATTATTTTATAGAGATATTATTAAAGTTTACACAAATAATTATAAAAGTATGGATTTTAAAAAGACGCATACGGACATTGATTATATAGGTACTACCTCAAATATACCTTTACAAAATAAAACAGTGGATGTTATATTCTGTAGTCAGGTTTTAGAACATGTTCCCGACCCATTTGAAACATTAAAAGAATTTAATCGTGTTTTGAAAACGGAAGGTATCGCAATTATTACCGTGCCTTTTCTAAGTTATTTACATAATGAACCGTACGATTTTTTTAGATATACAAGGTATTCATTAAATAAGATGTCAGTAGACAATGGATTTGAGGTTTTAGAATTAAAGGAAATTGGTGGATTTTTTTCATTTTTAGGTTATATTATCGGGACATTTTTGATAAGTATTTCGTGGAGAATACCAGTGGTTAATTGGATAATATATTGTATTAATTATCTCATACAAATTTTTATTTTGATTTTAGAAAGAATAATTGAAACTGAAAAAATATTTCCGTTTAATTATTCATTAGTGATTAAAAAATGTGGATAGGATGAAAAATGCAACAAATAAATGTATTACATGTTATAGATCACACTGGATTTGGCGGTGCACAGACTATTGTCCGGGAACTGCTTAATCGATGGGAGAGCAATAACATAAAATTAAAAAGTTATGCTCTAAGAAAATCGAATCCTAACTCCGAATATAGTAGCATGAATGTCTCCTTCTTGTCAAATAATGAATCTAAGTATAGTGTTCATTCTTTTTTTGATTTAAAAAAAATTGTAAAAGCTGAAAATATAAAATTTCTTCATTTACATCTTCCAAAATCTATAGTTTTTGGTATTTTGCTCAAAACATTTTATTGCAGAAATCTTAAAATAATTGTTCACGAGCATGGGGAAATATTTGAAAATAAGTTTTTGTATAGTAATTTTTTAAAACTTTTCCAAAACAAATCGGATTTGTTTATAGCGATCTCTGGAGCAACAAAAAGAAAGCTAATTGAAAATGCAAAAATAAAAAAAGATAAAATAAAAGTTTTATATAATTTTGTAGACATAGAGTACTTCGATTCACAAAAAATAGAAACAAACATGTCAGAAGGAAGAAAAAAACTTGGATTAAATAAAGAAGACTTTGTTCTTGGCTTTGCAGGCAGGCATGTGGAAGTAAAAGGATGCCGAGATTTAATTCTTGCCATAGAGGAACTAAAGAATTATAAAAATATAAAAATACTCATTTCAGGAGATGGACCTAAAAAGGAAGAGTACATAAAGCTTGTTAAAAAATTGGGATTAAATAAAAATATACTTTTTCTTGGATATGTTCCAGACATTAAGTGGTTTTATTCAATCATTGATTGTTTAGTTATTCCATCTCATTATGAACCTTTTGGTATGGTTCTATTAGAAGCCCAAGCTATGCAAATTCCAGTTATTTCAGCCAATGTGGAATCATTGAATGAAATTGTATTGGACAGAAAAACTGGATTGCTATTTAAACCAAAAGATAAAAAAGATCTGGCAAAAAAAATTGAATTGATCTATACTGATGAAAATCTAAGAACTGAATTAACTAAAAGGGGATTGGAAAACGTAAAAAAATATTCTTTAAAAAATTATTTAACTAATTTAGAGGTGATCTATAATGGGCTACTTTGATCATTTTGCAAAAAGTAAGTCAACAAGATTTGGACAAATTTTAGATGATTACACTATAGAAAAAGAATTTAGAATAATTACTAGATTTATGTATAATCCAGAAGTGGAGATTCTGGAAATTGGTCCCGGAAAAGGGGGGTTAGCTAAAAAGTTTATAGAAATGGGATATCAAAACTATGATGTTGTAGAATTGAACGTATTAATGAGAAATAATATTGCTAGGGTAGTTAGAAAAACAAAAAATTATGAAATTCCTGAACTGAAAGAAAAGGACAACTCTTATGATGCAATAATTTGCTGTGATGTATTCGAGCACTTAAATGATACTAAAGAAGCGAAATTGTTCATTTCAGAAGTCCATCGAGTTTTAAGAAATGAAGGTTTAATAATTATTGTGAGTCCTGATTATTTAGATTGGAAAAGAGATTTTTTTAACTGTGATTTTTCTCATTCTAACATAACATCAGTTAGACGAACAATCCAACTTTTCTATAACAACAACATCGCTACTATTTATTATAATTACTTTTACTCCTATTTCGAGGGAATTGTAGGAAAAATACTAAATGCCACTGTTAAAATTATCACCTTTTTTATTAAAGGGAATTCTTTGGATTCTAAGTTGTATAAGTTGAGGCTGACTTTTTTAAGGAGATTTATTATTGTTGGTCGAAAGTTACAGTAATAAATGAGAATTTACATATTAGCGGGTTGTAAATAATGGATCTTAGAAAAAAAATATTGGACAGTAATATTAAAGAACATCGAAAAGAAGCAAAATATTATGATACAATCCATTCGGAATTATATAACTGGTATGAGCAGAAAAGAATTATATCTTCTTTATACAAAGTCTTCACGAATTTTAATAAAAATTCTACTGTATTAGATATTGGTTCCGGTAGTGGAAATTTAACAATCAAACTGTTACAACAAGGTTTTAGAAATATAATTTGTTTGGATATCTCAAAAGAGATGATGGATGAATTAAAACGAAAAGTTAAAGATTCCGATCATAATATCAAATTTATAGTATCAGATATCGATTCTTTTTTTGAAAATAACACCTCAAAATTTGATATCGTTTTAATAGGCTCAGCTTTACATCACTTTCCTGATTATGTTAGTACTTTGAAAAATATTGAAAGAATATTAAATAATGCTAATTGTATCTATATAACCCATGAACCATTACCGCCATCAAAAAAATCCATATTAGTTAAAATCTTTTTGAAAATAGATTTTTTTATATACACTGCGAGATATCTTTTTCTGATATTGATTGGAAGATTAAAATATCTCGACAGAAATTGTGAATATTCTGATTATCATACAGGGGAGAGAGCAATTGATATATCCCAGCTAGAAGCGATATTTGGAAATAATTATATGATGAGTATAAACAAATATCCTGTTGCGAAATTTGGATTTACTGCATTTTTATTAGAAAAAATAAAATATGCAAACAGCTTTGAATTTATGGCAGTAAAAAAATAATTTATATATATCTTAATGTTGAGGTCTTGAAATGAAAAAAAGTTCAACTTTTTTTTTAAAACTGATTGTGGGTTTGTCATTGATATTTTTTATTTTTTCAAGAATAGAATGGAATGAATTTATCAATACTATAAAACGAATAAATCTAGTTTATATATATATTTCGATGATTCTTTTTTTCTTTCCCGGTGTATGGTTAAGTGTTTGTAAATGGAAAAAATTAATGCTGGTTCATAATATTAACCTGCCTTTTAAACAACTATATCTGTACTACCTCATCGGTATATTTTTCAACAATTTCTTGCCAAGCACGGTCGGTGGGGATGTCTCGCGCGTGGTTTATCTAAAACATGCCACAAATAAGACTGCTGAAATTACAGCAAGCATAATCATGGAACGGTTAACTGGACTTGTTGCGTTAATATTTTTATTCTTATTCTCAGCGATATTTGATATATCCATTATTTTTGGACATCCAATAGTATTGTATATAATTATATTAATATTTTTGAGTATAACTGCCATATATTTGCTCTTAAGAAATGATGTATTAGAAAAGCATGTCTGTAAGTTTAGATTTTTAATACCTCTCTGGGAAAAAGTTAATGAGATATTTGAGCTGGTGTGCAACTACTGGAATTATAAGAAAGTTTTGTTATATACTATTATAATATCAATTATATTTGTAATGTTTGGTGCTCTAGCCACTTATTTATTTTTCTTATCAATTGGCATAAAAGCTCCTATTTTTGATTTGATTTTAATTTACTCGGCAGTTCAATTAATAGGCATGTTACCTATAAGTATTAATTCCCTTGGTTTATCTGAAGGGGCTTCTATAATTTTGTACGGATTGATCGGAATAAGTTCCGTTGACGCTTTAACAGTTGCTCTAATGGCACGATTCTCATTGATGTTAGTAAGTTTGAGTGGTGGAGTTATTTTTATTTTTAGAAATATATTTATAGAGCAATCCTAACAGGCACAGTCTCATAATCCAGTTTATGAAGCCCCATAAATTGCCATTTTATTTAACCCTGTTTGTGCCATCATAGTCATAAGATATAATAAAATCAAAATTCAAGTTAATCAGCCACAATTTTAAATAATTTTGTTTATTCCTCTATTCGCTCAATCAAATAATTCTTCTTATCGTTCTGTCCATGGTACACCTTAACCATAATATCTGCCAGTATTCCCGACATAAAAAATTGTATACCTATTACTACCATTAATATTGATAAGGTAAATAATGGTCTGTCCCCCAGCGATATTTTATGGAACAATCTCTGGAATCCAAGATATCCCCCTATAGCCATCCCAACTAAAGTCAATATTATCCCAAAACTCCCAAAAATATGTATCGGCCTGGCCGAATATCTCTGCCAGAACGTGACCACCAGAAGGTCAAGGAACCCTTTTATTATTCGCTGCCAGCTATATTTTGTCTTGCCAAATTTACGGGCATGGTGCTGCACAATTACCTCGCCTATTTTATATCCTTTCCACGAAAGCAATGCCGGAATGTAGCGATGCATCTCTCCATAAAGGTCAAGGTCAGCAACAGCTTCTTTTTTGTATGCGCGAAGTGTGCAGCCTGAATCATGGATATTCTCTCCTGTGATTTTTCTTCTGAAACCATTAGCGAACTTAGAAAAGAGCTTTTTAAAAATCGAATCCTTTCTTTCAGCGCGCCAGCCGCATACCACATCATAATCTTCGTTCATTTTTTCTATAAGCTTTGGTATATCTTCAGGGTCATTCTGCAGGTCGCTGTCCATCGTGATAATTACATCGCCTTTAGCATGAGTGAAACCTGCTGCAAGAGCAGCGGTCTGCCCGAAATTCTTGCGGAATTTTATGATCTTAATGCGGCTGTTGTTTTTTCGCATATCTTTGAGCGCATTGAAGGTATTGTCGGTGCTTCCATCATCAATGAATACTATCTCATATTCACGGCTGAGTTTTTCCATGACTGGTTCAAGTGATTTCACTAAATGCGGTATATTTTCCTGCTCATTATACGCCGGTATCACAACCGAAAGCATGCCTGTGTTCATCGCTCTAAGTTCTCAACCCACTGCCAGTCACTATGCATTTCATACCTGTAAAATTAAGCTATCAATATTTAAATCTTCGTCTCGAACCCTCGCCCTCTTATTATATAGCATTATGTTTCGCTTCTCTCCAATCGTCACCAGCAAATAGGTTTTGAAAGCTTATATTTTGTAGTTGAATCTCGCCCACTTTAAGTCTATATCAGGTTTTTAGAGATAATATTCGAACAATTTTATCATGAAGTTCTTTGTTTTTAGTCCCGATTAGATATAACCCGCTTGCCTTAACGTCACCCTGCAGGTCCCCTCCCTCAAGATTGGTGAGAAAACCGCCAGCCTCTTTCAATATCAAAGCAGATGCCATGATATCATAGCCGCTCACAAGCCGACGCGTATCAATAATCCCGTCAAGAGTCCCGTCAGCCACAAAACACATATCAAGCGCAATACTGCCAAGAGCCCTGACAATTATTGATTTTTCAAGTTCTATCAGTCCCTTCGGGACATCGGGCACGCCGTATGAATACACTGATATTACAGGTTTGGGCATGGCGCCGCGCAATTTTACGCCAATCGGCTTGCCATTTAAAAAAGCGCCCTTTCCTCTTTCGGCGCAGTATGTATTTCCACTGATATCGCAGATAACAGCCATGCTGATATCGTCAAACGTAGCCATATCTGTTTTTTCAGAATAGGCAAGCGATGTGCAGAAAAAGGGAATGCCGCATGTTGCATTGGTAGAACCGTCAATCGGGTCAAAAACCAGCATGAAACCGGGTTGCTCACCCACGATGCGGTCTCCCAACTCCTCCGATATTATTCTTGCCGAAAGCCCGCGCGCTAAAAGCGCCTTATCAAGCGCGGTTTCAGCAGCCATATCCATTTTGCGCGTGATATCCTTCGGGCGCCGGGCAACCATTTCCCCGTAGTCCGCGTTATCCCTGATGAACGAGCCGATTATTTCCCTGATTTCAGTTCCGATCTCAATTAACGTTTCAATTTCCATCCAAGGCTCCTGAAAAACTGACAATAGCATCAACCACTTTTCTTGCGCTCTCGTCTGGTTTCATTTTGTCGCTGTCTATTATGACAAGAGGGTTCATTGGTTCTTCATAAGGGATATTCACGCCAGGGACATTGGCTCCGGTTTGAGCCGATTGTTTATATATGCCCTTCGGAGAAAAAGCGGCTTTCCTGTGTGCTTCACGTTCCATGCAAACCGAAAGCGGGCACCGGATATACACTTCGGCAAACCGGGGGATTATTTTGCGGGCTGCGTCGCGGTATTTCATCCTGTTTGCCGTGGCGTCTATAAAAACGTTTATTCCGCATTCTGTCAGGAGTTTTGCCATGTATGCAAGCGACGCATATACAATATCCCGCTCTTCATCCGTATATTTCGGCTGAGGGGTAAGGACGCGGCGGATTTCATCAAGCTGGAGTATTTTGACTTCAATGCCTTTTGTTTTGAGGATATCAGCAGTACGGGAAGCAATCGCTGTTTTCCCGCTGCCGGGAAGACCTGTGAACCAGACGGCAAAAGCCATTTTATTTATTCCTGCAAATACGAATTCACATTTTTGTAATCAAATTCTTCAATATCGAGTATATTACGGATGAAGTTGAAAATCTTTGTCCGGACTTCCGGGTCAAGATTGGGATACCATATCGGGCTTGCCACTACAACGCTTCTGAATACATAGAACGGCTGGATAACACGCAATAATTCAAAATCCTGTGTTTTTTCAAGATAATTACTAAAAAAAAGTTCGTATAATTCCTGGAACGGGCCTGCAAGTTTCCCGTATTTCTGGAGGGAATAGAATAGATAGTTCATAGTTATAGATGAGACATCGTCTGCAGCTTCGCCCCATTCGCCGCGGCTGCGGTCAAGCACCGTGAAATCGCTGCCTTCACGGAACATGATATTCCATGGGTGAAAGTCGCCGTGCGTCATGCAAAGGCGATGCGTCTTGCCTTTTGTTTTATAGCGCCATTGCACGCATTTCTTCTCGATGTCGCAAAGGTCGTCCTGACTCACAAAATCCAGGTTATCCGGGTAGCTGTCCAGCAATCCCATGATGCATTCACCGTGCCCCACATTATCCCTGATTTTGCGGATGTAAAGTTCACGGTCATCGTGTTTAGTTGCATGGATTTGCGAAAGATACGTGGATAAGGCTTTTGTTCTTTCCTTATCAAGCGGTGTGAGTTTCCCTTCCTTTTTTATCCTCTCAAGGTCAAGGAAATATTCTTTTCCTTCAATTTTTTCCATCAAAATGAAATATTCTTCCGCTTTTCCTGATGAAGAAAGCTCTCCTTCGTGCGTGAAAAAGCCAACGTCAAGGGATTTTACGTGTTTTGGCAGGTTATTAAAAACCGAGTTCTGCCAGATGAGAATCGCAGCCCTGTCAGAAAAATGGTCATGCCCGAACCCCTTCTGCACCCTCATCGAGGAAAGCACGACGGATTGCGTTTTCCCGTTTGATTCAAACTCGATAAGATACGGTTTCCCGTAACCGAATCCTTTAATTCCTTCCTCGACCTCTACCGGAATCCCGCCAAGCTCGCTGATAGCTGTGACCCTTGCGCTGCCGAACAACCCTTTAAGATAATTCTCTACAGCTTTTATTCGCAACTGCATCTTAAGTCCCCATTTCCCATGAATGG
>JAPZAP010000143.1 GCA_027460585.1 Candidatus Methanoperedens sp.
ACTATTGCTTTTGTTCTTTTTTCTTCATTATGATCTGTTACAACTGGTGCCATTTAGACTTCATTCCTATTTTGGCGCAGCTGCAAGCTTTTCTTTTAGTTTAGCGCTGGTCGAGTTTGCATCTTTTGCATTAGCCAACTTTGCTATGGACATCATCTGTGCATTAGCTTTTCCAAGCAACACATCGATGATCTCCGGCATTACTATTTCAGCATTGATCGCAAGATTCCTTGACTGGGACGCTGCCTTTGTAAGCAGTGTTCTGATCGTGGCTTTAGCCGGATAAGCTGAGTTGACTGACAAATTGAATGCATGCTGGACTGCCAGCGTTAGATTATTCTTATATACCGTTTCATCGACTGAAAGTATCTTTGACTCATATATCATGCCGTTTTGATAAACGGCGCGAAGGTCAAGACCCAATTCCATTGGATGGATTTCAAGCCGTGAAAGAATGGATGCAAGTTTAGCATCAACAACATCGCCTTTCTTTGCTACTGTTTTTGTCTGGCGGATAACGACTTTTCCACCTTCTATTCCTGCCGGGATCCCTGCAGATGTCAATTCTCCGACAATTGGCCCTGGTGGGAAAGCTGTTGGTCCTTTCTCTACTACAATATCCTTTGGCGAAACTGCTCCGGCTTTTATGGGTGCGGAAGTTTTTCCCTGTTGAAGTATTCTTTGTAGTTTGAAAGGGTTCTCGTTTGTGAACAATAGTGCGGTCTGGTCTTCCACATACTTATTTATCTGCTGCACTTCAGATGATGACTCATTAAGTGCACGGTCAATAAGCGAGTTCCTTAACAGCTTCAGGTCAGCGATGCCGCGAAGGCTCTTTCGCATCAATTGAAGCTGGTTTGATGGAATGCCACGGATTCCGACAACACCTACCGATGAATAAGAAGCTATGTTTTTCTTTATCTCCTCAATTTCATCTTTTTTCCATTGGGGGATATGTATACTGTGATGTGCAACTTCTGTTGACATTTCAAATCACCTTCACTGAGGGTCCCATCGTAGATTTTACATAGATCGATTTAACATTATAAAGACCGCGTTCATACCTGTGCTCAATGCGGTTTATTATTGCCTCGATGTTCTGTGCCAATTTCACTGGGTCCATGTCCCTTTTACCAACTAAAATATGGAATGTCAATTTATCCTTTGATCTAACTTTTATTGAGTTCTTGGATTTGTTGATCACTTGGACAACATCCTTATCAGAAGTAAGGGGTATTGGCATTTTTCCCCTGGGACCAAGCACCTGTCCAAGGGTCTTGCCTATTGCAGGCATGTATGCAGATTCTGCTATGAAGAAGTTTACCTCTTCAGCAAGATTTTTTGCCCGTGTTTTATCTTCACCAAGAACGTTTATTTCTTCGGGATCAAAAACATAATCTGCACCTGCGGCCTTTGCTCTTTGCGCAGTATCACCTTTTGCGAATACTGCGATCTTTATGGGTCTTCCCAGGCCGTTTGGCAGGATGATCTCCTCATCAAGCCTGTTCGTGGGCTGGTTCATATCAAGATTCTTAAGGTTGATAGCAATTTCAACACTTTCTGAAAATTTTCGCTCGGGAGCCTTCTCCAGAGCTTGCTTAACAGATTCAAGTACTTTTTCGTGTTCCAATATAATTCCTCCCGTAGTATTCGACTACTGTCTCCTACGGATGATAGGGGAGTACTCTTTTCGACTAGAAAGTACTTTAAACTATCGGTCGATTGGCTTTTAGATTAGGAGTTATATCATTATATTGGATTTACTTAGGTAGTGTTGATAATAATTCCAATAACAAGAAGACTACCACACCATCTAAAATAATATCTAATAACGTTCAGTCAAACCACGAAAGAAAAAGCACCGGAATCGCTGCGGTATTGTCTTTCTTTTATATTGGTCTTGGTCAAATATACAACGGTCAGATATTGAAAGACAGGTTTTTGGCATAATGCTCATTATCATAACATTATATGAAAATACCCCTATTTTGCCATTCTTTTTCAATACGACCAATATATTTCCGATGATAAAGTTCTTGATCAATCAATAGGCTGTTATTCTCACCTCTTGTATGTTCTCCAAGAAGTTTCTTTTTCTATAGGCATACTATATAATATGATGCGCTTTAAGAACCTTAACTCCGCAATTTTGTAGGGAATATATTCAACTCTAATGATTCAGCTAACTTCATAACCTTGTCTGGAATCTCACTCAACTTCCTTTTTTCACCAAGATGGATTTCATATACTTTTGAAAGTTCTAATAAAACCT
>JAPZAP010000144.1 GCA_027460585.1 Candidatus Methanoperedens sp.
ATGAGAAAAAAGTTACACCTTATGGAAATGGTGCCAAAATAGATGCTCAAAAAAAGCACATAGGTAAAAGAGTATTCGTTATTGTTCTAAAGGACTGATTGTTTGAATGAGAGGGTATCTTTCAATTTTGTCCCACAGCCACTATAACTGGAACTATTATAATGTATGCCAGCAATCTTTACATGATGAAAACAGCAATGACGATCGCAGGAGTTGATTCAGGCGGAGGGGCTGGCATAGCTGCTGACTTAAAAACTTTTTCAGCATTCGGGGTACACGGCACATGCGTAATTACATCACTCACAGCCCAGAATACAAAAGGTGTACAGAATTCTTTAGATACACCTCTGGATTTCATCAAGGAACAATTCGATGCCATTACTAGTGATATAAAGATAGATTATGCCAAGACCGGCATGCTCTCTTCCCCGGATATTGTACGAATGGTAGCCGGACTAATAAAAAAGGAAAAATTATCACTTGTAATAGATCCAGTCATATCAGCAGAAGCAGGTGGAACACTACTTGTTGATGAGGCTGTTGGGGTCTTGATCGAGGAATTAATACCACTTTCGGATGTAATTACCCCGAATATCCATGAGGCAGAGAGGCTATCCGGTATCAGGATAAAGGATATCACGGATGCACAGAAAGCCGCGCGCAAAATATATGAACTGGGCGCAAAAGCCGTCATTGTAACTGGCGGGCATCTCAAAGGAACGGATATTCTTTATTATAACGAAGAATTCTTTCTTATCGAAGGAACATTGATAAAAGGCGGCACCCACGGCTCAGGATGTACGCATTCTGCTGCTATCACGGCGCAACTGGCAAAAGGAACGCCTCTCGTGGAGGCTGCCGGTTATGCAAAAAAATTCGTCGAACAGGCAATATCAAGAAGTATTGCCATCGGGAAAGGCGCAGCGCCGGTAAACCAGCTTGGGTTTGTGCTGGCTGAAGCCGGGAAATACCAGGTTTTGAAAAATGTGGGAGAAGCTGTTGAACTGATCGAAAAGAGCAGGGAGTTCTCGGATCTTATCCCTGAAGTGGGCTGCAATATTGCTATGGGCATCCAGGATGCATCCACGGTTTTTGATGTCGCTGCTGTCTCCGGCAGGATCGTCAGGTTAAAAAAAGCGCCTCATGCTGTTGGATGCGTTGAATTCGGGGCAAGCAGCCATATCGCTCGTATCGTGTTGACCGCTATGCATTATAATAATTTTATGAGGGCAGCGATCAACATAAGATATTCTGAGGAAGCGATACTGGCATGTGAGGAACTTGGCTTTGGTATTGGTTCCTTCGGCAGGGATGATGAACCTGAAGGAGTTTCCACCATGGAATGGGGTGTATCAGACGCTATAAGGAGGGCAGGGAACATACCGGATGTCATTTATGATAAAGGTGGAGTTGGGAAGGAAGCCATGATCCGGGTTATCGGACGTGATGCTGTCGAGGTTGCAGGCAAAGCCATCCGAATAACTGGGAAGATGATGACAAAATGATTTTACTGAAAGAAGATCAAAATCCATGGCCAATGAGTAACATTTATTAATGGGCTAGGATATATTGGGATTTAGTGAAGCATTTGGTTCGTAAACTCCACTCAAAAATAATCGGAATTGATTTTTACTGTGCTTATAGTTAATAGTATATTCTAAAATATTTATGATAATTTTTCAAAATAAATTGGAGGTTGAAACTTGAAGTATTGTGTGGATTGCAAATACTTCTCAACGAAAGTAAAAGGCAGCAACAGGGAACAATATGATGGTTCATGCAGCCTTATTAAGAAAAATGTGTATGAAACCAATATCGGATGCAAAGAATTCAATGAAGAACGCATTTAGGCGCAATTGAATCAGATCCTGGCTATTGGTGTTTTCTTATTAACATATGTACTGATAGTTGTAAAGCCGGGAAGGATCAATGAAGCGCTTGCAGCCCTGATAGGTGCAATACTTGCCTCTTTTTTTTTGCTCAAACCGCACCAGATACTGGAGGCGCTTGGAATTTCCACGCGCGAAATGCCGCTGCCTCTTGTTACTACGTGGAATGTTGTCATAATTCTTGCAACACTGATGGTAATCTCAAGCCTTCTAGACGATTATGGATTCTTTGAATATTGCGCGAAAAAAGCGATAAATGCTTCAAAGAACAGCGGTCACAGGCTTTTTTTATATACATATCTTGTTGTATCCTTCATAGCGCTTTTTGCTGGCAATGATGTCGTTATCCTGACTACAACTCCCATCATCCTGATATTTTGCAGGCATGCCAGGATCGATCCCAAACCCTATATGTTTGCTTCCTTTTTTGCTGCAAATACTTTTTCAATGCCGCTTTATATCGGAAATCTTACAAATATCCTTATCGGGGATAGTTTCGGGCTGGATTATTTCGGATTTACAAAATACATGTTTTTACCCACATTAGCGGCAGCTTTTATAAATTATGAATTATTGAAATACATTTTCAGGAAACAGATCCCCGAAACCTTCGACTCGAAAGATAATGTCGAAGCTGTCATAAAAAACAGACCTCTCGTAACACTTGGACTTGCAGTACTGCTTGGTGTCATTATTGTTGGGGGCATTGCGAATTATTACAGGGTTCCAATTTCTTTTGTAACCCTCACGGGGGCTTTGATCCTCCTGGTATCCGAGAGACGCATAGCTCACAGGCTAAAAAGGGTCTCGTGGAATGTCGTGATATTTGTAATCGGGCTTTTTATCGTGGTAAAGAGCCTGGATGTAAGCGGGGTAAATGCCAGAATAGGCGAAATGGTATTTTCAGGATTGAGCAATAATATTTTTGTTGCAACTTATTTTGTATCGCTTCTATCTGCTTTTATGTGCAATCTTGTGAATAATATTCCCATGACAGCCATGATGCTCTCAATTATCCAGCAGGCGGGTCTTTCCCCAGATATGAATACGGCAATGGGATATTCACTTGTCATAGGTTCAAATCTTGGCGCTAACTTTACTACATTCGGGGCGCTTGCGGGGATACTCTGGCTTGAAAGCGCCCGCAGGTATGGATGGAATACAACGATGACAGACCTCCTGAAGATCGGGCTGTTCGTCACTCCCATTGCTATCCTGGGAGCCAGTATAGTCCTTGCGATCGAGCTTTCAATTTGATATCAGGTTTATTTCCGGGAATACAGTAGATATATATCTCTTTAAGTTGTACTCAAACCCCACTTAAGGTGATATTATGAATTTTATAGTGAAAGGAACTTTCAAAGCGGGACATAAATATGAACCCTTTACAAAAAAGATAACAACATTGAATAAGAACCTTGCATCTGAAAAGGTATTTTCCCTTCTTGGAAGTGAACACAGGGTAAAGCGCAGTCTTGTCAAAATAGTTTCAGTAGAAGAGGCGAAATAATGAGTGGCGCATTGACTCAGCAGCAGCTTGGGGAATTATCCGAAAAGCACCAGGCCTACCGGAGTCAGGCTGAATCATTATCCCAGCAGATAAACGTGGTAGGTATCACTATAAAAGATGTGGAAACAGCATTAACAACGATCACGGCCTTAAAAGACGAAACTTCCGGGATTGAAACGCTTGTGCCGATCGGTTTTGGTTCCTTTGTAAAGGCAAATATCATAAGTACCGATACCATTGTAGTCGGGATCGGGGCAGGGGTAAGCGTCGAAAAAAAGATCGATGATGCAAAGTCATTCCTGGAAAAAAGAAAAGATGAACTTACAAAATACCAGGAACAATTGAATAATACAATAGCAAAACTTGCCCAGGAACTTCAAACTATTGAAAAATTAGTCTATAAACACCAGCAGTCACAGCAGCCCATGCGCGCCGAATAGATCATTCGATCATGTTTGAAAAACTTAAGGAAAAGCTTGGCGGTTTTAAAAAAGCACTCGGCAGTGTTTTAGAGAGTAAAGAGAAAGAAGCCGTAAAAACGGAACCCGTAAAGGTGGAGACCACCAGAGTGGAACCTGCCAGGGTTGAAATTAAGGCAGAGGTTCCCGGAAAAACTGAACTAATTGGGAAAGTTCCGGAACCATCAATACCTGAAAAAATTTCTGAGAATATTAAGGAAAAAGCTCCTGAAAAGATCGGCATCCTGGACAGGATAAAAGCAGCGGTTTTTGAACAGGAGTTTATAATCGGCGAGAGTGGCCTGAAAGACCACTTATGGGAACTTGAAATGGCGCTTCTTGAAAGCGATGTGGCGCTGCCCGTTGCTGAGAAAATCGTCGAATCGGTAAAGACAGAGCTTGTTGGAAGCCGAAGGAAAATCGGCTCTGATACAGGGAAGATTGTGGAAGAAGCCCTCAAGAAGTCCATACTCAAAGTGATCTCTGTTGAATCTTTTGATTTTGACGAATTCGTAAGGAAAGCCAGCAAACCGGTAAGTATCGTTTTTGTAGGTGTGAACGGGACAGGCAAGACCACGACCGTTGCAAAAATGGCAGAACGCTTCAAATCACAGGGCTATTCAGTAGTCATAGCGGCAGGAGATACCTTCCGCGCCGGAGCTATCGAACAGATAGACCGTCATGCAGAGGCGCTTGGAATAAAGATCATAAAGCATCAGGAAGGCGCTGATCCTGCAGCCATTATTTATGATGCGATCCAATTCGCAAAGGCAAAGCATAAGGACATCGTCCTTGCAGATACGGCAGGGAGGATGCACACTAACATCAACCTGATGGACCAGCTAAAAAAGGTTTGCAGGGTTAACAATCCCAATCTCATTATTTTTGTAGATGAAGCGATCGCAGGCAACGATGCTGTTGAGCGCGCAAAGTTGTTCAATAGCGCTGTTCCATTCCATGGAAGCGTCCTGACAAAAGCGGACGCAGATTCAAAAGGGGGGGCTGCAATTTCGATATCATACACAACGGGAAAGCCAATCCTGTTCCTGGGTGTCGGGCAGACCTACAAGGATCTCGTGAAGTTCGAGCCGCAATGGCTTATTGACCGGTTATTTGAATGATAATCGGTTCGTTTTTTGCGCGAGATAGTTTCAATTCGTGTTGGTAAATGCAATATATTATCGTTTGTTAAAATTAATTTAAACTATTTACAATATATCCCTAGCTTTTAATATCGCTTTAATCTATGAAGGTGAGTTCATATTTTTCCTTTAATTCATTAATGTCTACCCCATATGAAGTAAGAAGAGCACAATGAGTTAATCCATTCCAATCATTGCTCCAAACTTTTTTAAAATAACGATTTTCATCATTTATGATCATCAGCTCTCTAATCATACTTATGAAATTATGATCTGGATATTCAACTATTTTCAGTTCATAATTTTCGGGAATAATTTTTTCTAATTCACCTAATGTTTTTATGCCAAATTTAAAAAGCTCATCAATAATTTCATTTTCGTATTCAACAAAATCAGGTGTTATTGCCCCTTCTTCTATTGCATTCTTAAACTTATTTGTTAAGAATTCTCTCAGGGCAGTAGTATTTATTTTTATATCCAAGTCTCCAGAAATTGTTTTTTCAGCAACGATTTTTTTGTATAAATCAATGGCTAATGAGATATTATCAAACTCTTTATCAGCCAGCTCTAAAACTCCAGCTAAAATAGCAAAACGGCGCTTAATTCCGTCTGGTAGCACACCAGTATATTTATAGTTTCTATCATGCTCAATTTCAGCCCAAGCATGTTCCAAAATTGTTCTAATCTGTGCTTCAAATTTAAGTCCAGAGAATTTTTTAAATTCTGGTAGTTTACTTCTCTCAGATGAAAAGCTTGCAATATAATGTTGAGATCTATATCCTACTTTATCTATTCCTAATATTGTTGATTTATCAATACTTTTTTTAATATCTATATCGAATATTTTTTTTAGCAATTCAGCAGCTTTATTCGCTTCCGATTCTACATACGTAATAACTCTTATCCCAGCAAGATCTGTAATATCGGTAGGAACTTCATATTTTTCATTCTTAACTTTTCTTGTAAAACTATCTATCTCCTTCGATCGGCATGTAATTGAATAGTATTCAATTTTTTCATTATCCAAAACGTCTCTAATTATTTCAGAGGTTTTTCTAGAAAGAGCTTCATAAGTACTACGATTGTTAGTATACCATTTTATAGATTCATCAATATGCATTTTAGCTTTTTTCCTTAATTAGAGGTTTACTATTTGAAATAGGCAAATATATAATTTGTGGAATGTCCACTTTTCTGCAATCTACAATTATATATTAACAATTATTAAAAAGTGTATATGATTTTTAATATTATGCATACCAAGAAGATGGACGAGCCTGCTCAGAATAACCCTCGGAAGTAAGCAGCGACCAACGCCCCACGATGCCTTATTAGCGATTATTGCCCGGACTTGTTGCGGCAGCACAGATAATTATAGTTATCCGCATAACTATGATAAAATTAAAACCACATATAAATATAAAAACGTGCAATATAAATAGAACGCGGATTGCGCGGATGACGCGGATGCACACGGATCTCCACGTATGGCAAAAGCCATATGTGTGAGCGACGTCAACTGGCGCAACGGTTGAAGCGGATGCACGCGTATCAAATTATCCGTGTTCCCCTAAAAAAGGAGATGCAAAATGTTTTATCCCATATTTATTCAGACAGGATTGACAGGATTTACAGGATTGGTCACTAAAGTCGTATCCTGTTGATCCTGTAAATCCGGTCAAATGACTCGAATCCGCGCGTATCCGCGCAATCTGCGTCATCCGTGTTCTATTCGTCTGGAGGAATACTAATTTTTCAACCCGAACAACCACGCCAAAAATCCAACTTATTCCAGATTCTACGATATCATCCTATCGCTCTCGATCATCCCATCTCTCATGGTTATGATCCTCCTGGTCTTTGCCGATACGGCAATGTCATGAGTAACGACAAGGATGGTCTGGCCTTTTTCACTTAATCCCCGCAGTAGTTCCACTATCATATCCCGCGTCTTTGTATCCACTTCTCCTGTGGGTTCATCAGCCAGGATTATCGCCGGATTGTTCGCCATTGCTCTTGCTATCGCAACGCGCTGCTGTTCGCCACCTGATAATTCAGATGGTTTATGATTCATCCGGTCACGCAGCCCCATCTGCGTAAGAAGATCGATAGCCCGTTCTCTTCTCCTGCTTTTCGGCACACGCGCGAAGCGCATCGCTATATCAACATTTTCAAGCGCGGAAAGCGTTGGGATGAGATTAAAGTGCTGGAACACGAAACCTATCTTTTTGCGGCGGATCACCGGAGCTTCACTGTCCGTTGCCTTTGTTACCTCGACCCCATCAATAAACACACTGCCGCTTGTGGGTTTATCCAGAAGCCCTATCATTGAAAGAAATGTGGACTTGCCGCTTCCCGATGGACCTACAATGCTTAAGAACTCCCCTTTTTGAACATCAAAACTCACATCACTAAGCGCATGTACCGGGATCTTTCCCTGCATATATGTTTTTGAAAGATCCCTTACACGAAGGATGGGTTCATTCATACCGCAGAGCCTCCATGGGACTCATTTTCGCAGCCCTGTATGCAGGATAAAGCCCTGAAATGATCCCAAGAAGGGTTGAAAAAACAATAGAAATAACAAGAAGTCTTGGCGTGACACTGAAAAGAATGGTGCCGCGCGAGGCGAGATAGTCATTTAAATAATAGACAAGGGCTCCGCCTCCTATTATCCCAAAAATTCCCCCAAGAACTCCCATAATGGCAGATTCGCCCATTGTCATAAAAAGAATATCCCGTGTTTCGGCGCCAAGCGCTTTCATCAGCCCGAATTCCTTTGTTCTTTCTGAAACAGACATCAGCATAGTATTCATGACGCTCAGGCCGCCGATTATTGCTGCAAGCACTGCGGCGCTTATTGTTATCAATGTGAAAACCACCAGGGATTGCTCGATCTGTTTTCGAAGCTGCTCAGGCGAAAAAGTCTTGATCTTTTCAACATTCAATTCTATCCTTTTAGACAGGTCTTCTGCGTCCACACCCTGATCCGGAACTGCAAGAATAAAAGATACAGTGTCACCCCGTTCATAAAATTTTTGGGCGGTTTTAAGCGGTATCAAGACGCTATTATCAAAAAATGAACCCGTATATTCCAATACGCCAACGACAGTAAAATTCCTGGCATGGGCTATTGACGAAGTGCGCAGTGAACTCTTGCTTTTTATCTGGATTTCATCCCCTGTTTTGAGGTTGAACTCCCGCGCCACGCTGCTGCCTATTACTGTCCTGTAGCCATCGCCAAATGTCAGGAACCTGCCTTCCGTAAGTTTTGTATCTCTTAACAAAGAAGGGAATTTTTCAGGTTGTACTCCGATCACAGCATCCCCCCCGAAAAAACCCAGGCTTTCAGGGTCAAGAGACGCCTGCAAAAGACCATAGGCGTCAGCCACCCCGGTCACTCTTTTCACTTCCCTGGCTTTTGACTCGTTAAGATCTCCTCCGCCAAAGCCTATCTCAGGAAATACGCGGATCTTATCAGCAGTCAAACTGATCGATCTGTCAAATGTCTGGTTGAAATGCTCAGACATCCCGCCCATGACGATAACTGCAAATATCCCAAGAGCGATACCGAAAATAGTAAGCCCTGTCCTGAGTTTTCTCTGGGTGATATTCTTAAGGATGATATCAAACATCAAACACCTTTTATTTTCCTCGATACTGCGATAACGATGATCAGGAAAACAACACTTTCGAAACCAGGTGCGTTCTTTCCGGGCGCAGTCACATTGGCTGCCGGATATTCCGGGATGCGAAGCACGGTTTCATATTTATCAAGGGTAATGTTTTCCTGGTTCACTGCCTCAATAAGGATATCGTAATTCCCCGGAGAAATTCCTTTCCAGACGATGCCAGCCGTGGATTCTGTACCGGAGGTGAGGATATCCTCAAGCTGCTGGCGGTATGATTGTTTATTTTTTGTTGCCCTGTTCCTGGCCGTCACAACTATTGAACCATCAAATGGTACCTGGGATTTTCCCCGGATAGTAACGCTTGCACCATATTCATCCACCTGCACGTCCGCAGGCAGTATTTCAACATCATCCGTTGCAGTGAATCCTGCGATATATGTATTAACAAGTGGAGGAGCATAGAGCCTGTGGCTGTATATTTTGGCGCGGACAACATAGGTCTTATTGGCAGATAGCAAAAACGGCCATCCCAATTTGAGTTCAGAGCTTGAAGTGATTGACATATCTTCTTCCGTCTTTGAGTAAACTATGTCATTATTATCCAGCAATTCTATTTTAATATCTGCCACCGTAGGATTAAAGGATCGAAGTAATAATTGCACGCCGCTGTTTGAAGGTGAGAAATCCACGACCTGGAAGGGTGGTAATGTGACAGTTCCGTAGGCAATATGGTAAGAGCTATTTGAAACAAGTTTGCTTCCCTCATACAGGCTGACCCTGGCAGTGTAAAAATCATGCTGGGGTTTTTCCTTCCAGATTATGACTTTAGTTAAAGGTTCTCCAGCTTTTGCATTAATTGGAACTTCATGAGATTCAACAAGATCTCCGGAATATAGAAGCTCAAAAACTGCTTTTCCCTGGAAATCCATGTTAGAATTTATGGTTACATCACTCGTTGTGAAATCTGAAAAAAAATCAGTTAATTCAACAGATGCGGAAACTGAGTTTACGAGTGACAAAAATAATATTGATGATATCACAATTTTTCTTATGATTTTATTCATACCAGGATAGATATAATCCCATAATATATATTTATCTTGCCAGGAGTGACCTGTCTTTTACGATCGCTCTTGCAATATACAATGTTCGCTATTGATTCGAATGTTTGATCCGTAATTCCTATTTTTCACTCTCCTTCTCACTTTCCCTCTCGTTCACGAGCACTTCCACAACCGATGGATCCGCAAGCGTAGTAATATCGCCCAGGTCATGAATATCACCTGATGCGATCTTTCTCAATATCCGCCTCATGATCTTCCCGGAGCGCGTCTTTGGAAGAGCGTCTGCAAATTGTAGTTTTTCAGGCTTTGCGATAGGACCGATGGAATTGCGGACATGGGAAATAAGGTCTGATTTTAAATCGGATGTCTTTGTAACACCTTCTTTGAGCGTGACAAAAGCATATATCGCCTCTCCTTTGATATCATGGGGATAACCAACAACAGCCGCTTCAGCTACGGAATTATGGGAAACAAGAGAACTTTCGATCTCCGCTGTGCCCAGCCTGTGTCCTGAGACTTTTATCACATCATCTATTCGTCCCATTATCCAAAAATAGCCGTCTTCGTCCTTTCTGGCGCTATCCCCTGTCTGGAAAAATCCGGGAAACTGTGAAAAATATTTATCAATAAAACGTTCGTGGTTTCCATAAACAGTTCTCATCATCCCTGGCCACGGCTTTTTGATCACAAGCTGTCCGCCCTCGTTGATATCAGCTTGCGTCCCGTCAACTTTCATGACCATCGGAACAATTCCCGGGAAAGGTAGTGTCGCAGAGCTGGGTTTTAACGGCGTTGCGCCAGGAAGAGGCGTTATGAGAATGCCGCCAGTTTCGGTCTGCCACCACGTGTCAACGATAGGACATCTCTTGTTCCCTATTACATTATAGTACCACATCCATGCCTCCGGGTTTATTGGTTCACCTACTGTTCCAAGAAGCCTCAAACTTGAAAGGTCTCTTCCCTTTGGCCACTCATCGCCGCTTCGCTCAAGCGCCCTTATTGCTGTGGGGGCTGTATAAAATATTGTCACTTTATATTTCTCAATAAGTTCCCAGAACCTGTCCGGTTTTGGATAATTCGGGATACCCTCGAACATAAGACTTGTCGCGCCGCTTGCCAGGGGAGCATATACGATGTAGCTGTGCCCGGTTATCCAGCCTATGTCAGCCGTGCACCAGAAAAGATCCTCATTCCTGTAATCAAATATCCATTTGAATGTCTGCATTACATACAACAGATATCCGGCAGTTGTGTGAAGAACTCCTTTTGGCTTGCCTGTGCTTCCGCTTGTATAGAGAATGAACAGCGGGTCTTCTGCATCCATCACTTCAGGTTTGCATTCTGTGGCAGCGTTTTTCATTTCTTCATGCCACCAGAAATCCCTTCCGGATTTCATATTCACACCTGTCCCCGCACGATTAAATACTATCACAGAATTTACAATTTTTTTGTCGATGCGGTCTAATGCCCTGTCAACATTGTCTTTAAGGGGTACTTTTTTTCCTCCTCTCAAACCCGCATCAGCCGTTATTACAAATGAACAGGAGCTATCATTTATTCTGTCACTCAATGAGTCAGCGCTAAATCCGCCGAATACAACATTATGAATGGCTCCGATCCTTGCGCATGAAAGCATGGAAATAACAAGCTGCGGGATCATTGGCAGGTAGATCGCAACCCTGTCACCTTTTTTCACCCCTTTGCTCTTCAACACGTTCGCAAATTTACAGACATCCATGTGTAATTGTTTATACGTAAAACTCTGGGTTTCACCGCCGTCGCCTTCCCACTTTATGGCGATCCTGTCCCCACGCGTTTCTAGGTGCCTGTCAAGGCAATTAAATGACGCGTTAAGTTTTCCCCCTTCGAACCAGCGACAAATGGCTTTTTGGGCATCCCAATAATGGACTTTATCCCACTTCTTGAACCATTCAAGCTGCTGTGACTGCTGCGCCCAGAATGATTCCGGGTCGCTGATCGATCTTTCATATATTTGCTTATACTCCTCAAAGCTTTTTATGTAAGCTTTTTTACTGAATTCGGAGGGCGGATCGAAGATGCGCTTCTCTTCAAGTAAAGATTCAATCGTATTTTCAGCCATACCGTTTAACCTGCCTTACCTTGATTTGGTTTCTGAATTAAAATAGATTCTCCAGTTATTTATATGATTTCTGAGAGACTTCCATTCATCAACACACCCTGACATCGGGCTTATCTTCGATAAAAACGGACACAACTGGCAGCCGTTCGCATAATTTCCTCATTGCCGGCGCTTCCGTGGCATAATGTGTGGCGTCAATGAGGCATAATTCGTCTGCATATCGTATTGCATCGTGGCGCATTTCTCCTGATACCAGCGCATCGGCATTGTTCTCGATGGCGATATCTATGTATTCACGCCTGAAACCGCTACCGCCTATCACCATGACTTTTTTGATCTCGCCTTTTCCTTTATACTGGACATTCGCATCCAATTGTCGCGCGACAAAAGATGCAAATTCCAGCGCATCGATAGGTCTAATCTCGCCGATCCTACCCAGAGCAAGGGGTATGATATTGTTCAATTCAAGTAATCCTGCAAGCACATCATTAACGCCCCCCGGTGCTTTGTCGTAGTTCGTGTGCATGGTGTAAATGGAAATATCGTTATCAAGAGCCAGCTTCAAGGTGTCTGATAATCGTTTTGAAATCAGGTTAATAGGGTCAAATATCAGCGTGTGGTGTGTTATAAGGAGATCGGCGCCGATAAGTGCCGCTTCTTTGAGTACGTGATCCGTCGGGTCAAGCGCGACTGCGATCTTTCGGATATCATTTCCTCTGTCCAGTACCAATCCGATTCTGCCATTGTCGAAATCCTCGGCAAGTGAAGGAGGCGCGATCGTTTCAAGGAGTGTAACTATTTCTTTTAGATGCATTGTGGTAGTATTAGTTCGTGGTTGATCTTTTCTTTCACTCAATTATATAGACAGGATTTACAGGATGAACAGGATTGGCTCGTATCCTGTCGATCCTGTTCATCCTGTCTTGAAGTTTCATTTTATTGATTTAATAAAAATCTCGTTTGTTTCAAATAGAACACGGATGACACGGATCAGACGGATTTGCACGGATCCGTGTGCATCCGCGCAATCCGTGTTCTATCACACGATTATTTCTTTAGTTTATCAGCGATCAATTTCCCAAGCTTCCGGCATTCCTCCAGGCCTTCTTCCTCAGGGATGCGCTTTATGCGAAGAGAAGGCTCGATCACATTCATTCCATAGCCGGAAAGCATCTTCGTGACAACAAGGGGCCCTTCTCCGCTCCATCCGTATGAACCGAAAGCCGTTCCCACTTTACCTTTCAGGGGGACTTTCGCCATGCTTTCAACGTATTTAATGACTGTTGGCATCCCGGCGCCCTTATAAGTAGCAAGACCTATCGCTATGGCGTCGGCTTTCTCGACATCAGCAGGTGAAGCTACTTCCACCTTTTTGATCAAAACATCAAGACCAGCGCTCTTTGCCCCTTCTTCGATGCTTTTGCCATTAGTCCCGTATTCCCAAAGCCAGTGCCATAAATTATTGCAAGTTTTTTTGCCATTTTATCACCTCATTCCACTTCCTTGAACATCTCTTTAGGTGCGTTGCAGATCGGACACTTATCTGGCGCTTCGCCTTCTACGGTATTACCGCATATCTGGCAAACATGATACACAGTTTCCTTATTCTTGCCAAGGTTATCAAGGGCCTTCTGGTAAAGACCTGCATGGATCTTTTCAACCCTGTTCGCTATATCAAAGCTCAGGATAGCCGCATCTGATGCTTTCTCCTTTTTGGCCTGCTCGATAAATTTCGGATACATTTCCTTGAATTCCTCTGTTTCACCCGATACAGCGTTTTTAAGATTGTCGGCAGTTTTCCCAACGCCCCCCATCACCCGCAGATGGTTCTTGGCGTGCACAGTCTCCGCATCCGCTGCTGCACGAAAGAGTTTTGCCACCTGTTTATAGCCTTCCTGGTCTGCTTTTTCAGCAAAAGCAATATATTTCCTGTTCGCCTGTGATTCGCCTGCAAAGGCTTCTTGAAGATTATCCTGTGTTGTCATATTTTACCCCATGACTGTTACTTTACTGCAATAGGTCATATAATTTCCTGTCATCGAAATTATTGTTGCCAGAAAAAAGCCATTAGTTCAGGTAAATGCCAATCTTTTATCTTACTTGAAAAGGCACAAGCGTAAAACAAAGCAAACCCAGGATGAATGTAATTATCCCCAGCGCCATTCTTCCTTTTCCGAGCGGGACATCATCATCAAGAGGTTTTGGGTGACCTGCGGCTGCAAAGAACGAAAGGAAAAGACCCCACAAAACCCATAAAAACCCGTCCTTTCCCAGGTAATATGTCACATAGAAACCCAGAGAAACGAGTATGAAAGGCATTGCTCTTGATACCTCTTTTGCCTTTTCACCCATCATGGCGCGAAGAACATGACCGCCATCAAGTTGTCCTGCCGGGATCAGGTTAAGCGCTGTAACAAGCATACCGACCCATCCTGCAAATGCTATCGGATGCATCATCATCACCGATCCGTTTGGTATAATGCGAGTTATCAGTTCAAACAGGAGGGGAATACCAAGTTCGATCGACAGGCCTTGAGGCGCTTGCGTGATCGGAGGTTGAAGAAGACCGATCATTGTTACTATAACCGATACGATAAGCCCGATAAGAGGACCTGAAACACCTACATCGAACAGGGCTTTCCTGTTGGGTATCGGTCCTTTGTGTTTTATCACTGCTCCCATCGTGCCGATCATGTTCGGGAATGGGATAAAATAAGGAAGAGACGTGCGCATACCATGTCTTTTCGCGACTATGTAATGCCCTGCCTCATGGGCTCCAAGGACTGTCATGATGGCAATTGTGAATGGCAAGCCTTTCAGGACATCAGAAGGAGATGTGACCGGATCTGCGCCGAACAAAAGAGAGCCAACTACCATAGTTGTGAAAACAGTAGCGATCGCAAGGACAACATTGATCCAGCGGCGCTCCTTTTCCGGTGAGAACGGCGATGCTATGAGTATGTGTTCTCCCAGGTCATATTTTATTGTGAACTGGTATCCTTTTTCTGAAAAAACAGGGAATAACTTATCAAAAATTACCTTGATCTCTTCTTTTGGGACGCCAAAAAAAAATATATTCCCGTCTGCATGCTGTATATCATATATAGAGAAAACCGGTCTTATTTTCTCTGCAAACTCATTTTCTATCTCAGATTCTTTTGCGGGGTCATTCATCTGTGCTATAATACTCTATTAGGTATAATGAATGTAACGAGTACGAAAAGATAAGAAGAAAACAGACTGGAAATGATTAAAAGGATTTGCTACTAAAATCATATCCTGTCGATCCTGTAAATCCTGTCAAAATAGATTTTGATTTTAATTCATGTCGGCTGCTTCGGGAACATGTCAGAGTCCTTTTGAGTTAAGACCAGATAAATCGTATCCGTGTGCGTCCGCGTGCATCCGCACAATCCGTGTTCAAAATCATTTGGCCTGTTTATATTTTGAGAGAGGGCGGAGGGTTTTCAAGAGGCAAATATCTAAAGATATAGATCATGAAATATAAGACAATACCGAGAATCCCCTTCATAAATCCAGATAAGTATACCTCTTCATGACATTCTTATAATTATTCATGATGTCTTCTGCATCTTCTTTTGATAAACCGCACTCCCTTACGGCCTGGTTCACTTCTGATTCAAATGCTTCAAGAAGATAATTGTTATTATATTTTGCATAACCAAGCACATCGCAGTTCCGGTCGCCGTTCACGATCTGTTTTATATGCCATCCGCCTGCTTCATCGACAATGATATGTACCTCATTCGCTGTGCCGAATAAATTATGATAATCGCCAATGGTATCCTGGTATGCTCCGATCATCATGACGGCAAGATAATATGAACCATTGTTGAGTTCATGAAGTTCAAGTATCTCCTTTACGTCTTTCAGGTCCACGAACTTGTCGATCTCACCATCGGAATCGCATGTTATATCAACGATTGTTCCATATATCGTGGGTTTCTCATTGTTCCTGCCAACAGGCACGATCGGGAACAATTGTTTTATTGCCCAGAAATCCGGAACAGATTGGAAAACCGAGAAATTACCGATATATTTTTTTGACAAAAGCTTGTTCAGGTCATCGAAATCATCGGATTTGTTCTGTGTTTCCTTTGCGTATCCGATAGCTTTTTCACAAATCTGCCAGAAAAGCATCTCCCCCATGGATTTTTCTTCCAGATCAAGTTCACCAAGATTGAAAAGAGAAAGAAGCTCTTCACGGTGCTGCAGGGCATCGTGGTAATACTCTTCATAATTTTTTATATTTATTTCTTTTACCCCATCATACAATTCATTTATGATATGAGGCTCATTCCCTCGAAGCTCGACGGGTTTATTCAAATCACCATTCTTGTTTCCTTTTATATTAATGACAAGCACGGAATGATATGCCGAGATAGCTCGGCCGCTTTCGGATAATATTATAGGATGAGAAACATTTTCTTCGTCACACACATCTTTCAATGAATAAACTACATTGTTGGCATATTCCTGTATAGTATAATTGGCGCTTGCATCGGATGAAGTCTTACTGCCATCATAATCAAGTCCTAGACCTCCACCGATATTGAAATATTTAATGTTGATATGTTTTATTTTAATTTTTGCATAGACTCTTGCTGCTTCCTTTACCGCTTTCTGGATCCTTCGTATTTCAGTTATCTGGGAGCCGATGTGGAAATGAAGCATCTGGAGCTGGTCGAGCATATTATATTCTGTTATTATTTTAATACTCTCAAGGATTTCGGTAGTCGAAAGACCAAATTTTGCAGACTCTCCGCCTGATTCTGCCCATTTGCCGCTCCCTCTTGAGTAGAGCTTGGCTCTTATACCAATGATCGGCTTGACGTTCAATTGTTTTGCGATATCAAGAAGGCGTTTTGTTTCGCTGAATTCATCTATGACTATGACGACTTTATTATTCAATTTTATGGCATTCAATGCAAGATGCAGGTATTCATTATCCTTGAAGCCATTACAGATAAGAAGTGCGTTATTGCTTAAATCGAATGACAGCGCTGCCAGAAGCTCCGCTTTCGTTCCAACTTCAAGACCGATATCATATTTTCGGCCTGATTTCACGATTTCTTCAATAATTTCTTTGCGCTGGTTCACTTTCATAGGGAAAATACCCTGGTAAGTGTTATTGTATTTATATTCAGAAATTGAATTTGAGAATGCGCCATTCAATGTTTTTATCTGGGACTCAAGAATCTGTGGGAACCGGAATAATATTGGAAAATTTATTTTTTTAGAGGCAAGATTATCAACCACAATTTTAAGATCAATGACCTGTGTGTCATTTTTGGTGGGCTTCACGATCAAATTCCCATTTCGGTTAAAAGAAAAAAACCCGTTACCCCATCGGTCTATTCCATAGAGTTCTATTGCATCTTCAATTTTCCACATTTAATTAGAATTCACGTCCTCATTAATGATAAATCCAGCGCAAGAATACTTTATCAGGTTTAAAGTTTTCTATCGAAGAAATAATAATATACGTACTTTTATATATTATATCCATTTAACCAATTCAACCAATTATTTATGCTTCCTTGGGTATATCAAGAAAATGTAAATTCAAGACAGGATAAGCGTACTATTAACACTTTTGGTCTATTTGCGCTTTATGGCGCCGGGGTTGCGACCCCAGACCCCGGTGAGGCGCCGCCTATGGCGGGGTTTATTGAAAGACCCTTGGTTACATAAAATCAATATCCACA
>JAPZAP010000145.1 GCA_027460585.1 Candidatus Methanoperedens sp.
ACCGACCACCCTCCGATCATGCCGGCAACGCCAGTGAGCAGGAACAAGGTCAAAGAAGATGAGTGGAAGATATACGAGCTTGTGGTCAGGCGCTTTTTCGCAACATTCGCGGATGAAACACAGTGGGAAACAATGGCAGTGACCGTTGACATAACAGGCGAGGACTTCGGGGCCAACGGCGCAAGACTGGTGGAGCCGGGATGGCGATGGTATTATTCATATAATCTGCCGGAAGACAGGATACTGCCGAAGCTAAATGAAGGACAGACCCTTAATGTGAAGGAGACAAATCTTGAGGCAAAAGAGACACAACCGCCCTCACGATACGGGCAGGGACATCTTATAAAGATAATGGAAGACCTGGGACTTGGGACAAAATCCACGCGCCATGAAATAATAGCAAAGCTCTATTCAAGGGCGTATGTTCACGGAAATCCCCTCCAGCCCACAAAAACAGCGTTTGCTGTCGTCGATGCGCTTGAGACTTATGCAAATACCATCACAAAACCGGACATGACAAGCAAACTTGAAAAAGACATGGATGAGATCTCAGAGGGAAAGATCAAGGAAGAATTCGTTATCAATGAATCAAGAGACATGCTTGGCGAAGTATTCAAAGACCTGACAAAGAACAAAGACCTTATAAGTGAATCCCTGAGGAACGGATTATATGAGGATAAGATAATCGGGACATGCCAGAAATGTTCTTCTGACCTTATAATCAGGAAATCGAAGAAGGGTTCAAGATTTATCGGATGTTCAGGGTATCCCAATTGCGATTTTATTCTCCCGTTGCCAAAAGTCGGGCAAATTATTGTGACTGAAAAGCAGTGCGCAGATCATGGCATATATCATATCAAAATAATAAATAAAGGAAAGCGCCCCTGGGATATCGGATGCCCCCATTGTAATTTCATTGAATGGCAAAAGAAGGTTGAGAATGAGAAGAACGGGGCGGGAAAGAAAGAGACGGAGAAATAATTATCTCAAAAATATAAACATTAAAAAATTGTATTATTACGGACTTCTATCCTTCTGCTTCAATTGCCTTGTCAATCTGTGCAAAAGTAGCAGTTATGGGAAGCGTTTCTGACTTGTTCAGATGCTCAAATCTCTTCTCAAAATTTAAAATGGTAAAGCCAACAATTTTATTTGTTTTAGGATCAAATCGCATGACAATATCATTTTCCATCTCTTTAGAAATCGCTCCTTTAGGTTCACCAATGCTGATATCCAGCACATCTACTTGCTTATCGAAGAAGAATTTCAATTTTTTTTCCATATAACATCGCCGCTCTTTATTCTATCAGTAATATAAGCTGTAACTATCGATTTTTCATCTAATCGAACTACAACACACATGTACTTTCCTTCGTATATATGCTTATAATGCCTATAAAACAATATCACCTTCTGATTGTAAACACTCCTCCTGATTAATTCAGGTTCTATCAAGGCACCTTCTAATTCTTTTTTCAATTTTTTGATTTCAGGATGTGTTTCTATGATATGGTCCCATCGCACATCAGAGAGTTCAATTTTCCGATTAAAACAATCAATAAACTCCATTCTATAACGTCGCCTCTTACATGCTTTATTTTCTTCCCCCATTATTATATCCTATGGTGAGTTGGATCGCCACTTCCATTGCCCATAACCACTATTTACGGTGACTCTTCGTCTGTAATCCGTGCTGATGACTCAGCCTACCCCATTCGTTTCCCGTGCTCATGTCTTCAATGAAAGGCGCTCGTCCGTTTCGAATGGGAAGCGCGAAACGGTTGTGTTCGTCCGGCGTGTTTGTTTATTATTAATACTAGAACAGATCAACAATTCCCATATAACCTTTTTTTCGGGTCTTTCTTCATCGTGACACTCTAAAACATCTTTTCATCGGCTCGGTTTAATATGTGATAATTGAGGTTAATTGTTCACTCTATGCACTGTTGCCATTGCTACTTGGTCGGTTGGAATGATATACAACTTAGGGTAATCATGAACAGTATCATTCTTCTCTAAAACGTAATATCTATCTTCAAGTTGCATTACAAACTTGAAGGTCTTATTTTGGAATTGGGTGTCAGTATTATCTTTCAGGAAAAATTGAATTTCTAATTGGTCTCCCTTTACTTGAATTAAGTTTTCTGCAGCAGAATCTCCCAAAATAGAGGATAAAATGATTAAAAGAGATAGACAAAAAATTAAAAAAGACAATTTGAATGATAAAGGACTTTTAAATAGATTATATGCAAAAGAGATTTTCATATAAGACATGATTACAAATATTAAGATGCATACTATAATTAAAATTATGTAAATAAACAAAAATGTTTCGTCATTGATAATTGATTTACCCTCATAAATTGTTAAAATTGCCGCAACAAATAAAAATAAATTGCCTCCTAAAGCTTCTAAACGATTCTTTGGTTCATGGGACCAAAGACCAAAAAATATTAATAATAATATAATAAGAAAACTAATAGGTAAAAAACTTACACTCATATAATCTATTATTTGAAGATTAAGAAACTTAAGAGGAACTGATAATCTGTAAAAATAAGATGCATAAAAGGAATATCCTGAAATATAAAGACAAGCCGTAACGATTGCGAGAAAGATTGCAGACTCACCTAAATACTTCTTAAGATTATCAAAATCTGTTTTCATTTCTTTCTACCTTATTTTGATATTAATAGTATTTATATAAATTCTTTGCGCACAGGGATGTAGAGATGTTTGATAACTACTAACACTAATAGAAACAATCTCGTAATATCAACCAACCTATCGAGTTTTCATCCGCTCGCATCCTTTCATTATTCCATCTCTTTTACTATCTGCATATACAAATCACGTGATTTGTCATTCTGCATTTCTCCCGCCCCATTCGCATCAGCCAAATCTTTTGACCTGGCAATTTTAACCTTCTTCCTTCCCAGCGCTTCGAGATAAAGACCTCGTAGTCCAAGAGCATCTCTTATTTCTGTGAGCTCATCTCTTGATATTACAAGAGTAAAGTTTTCCTGTTGTTTGTCTTTATGTATTTCCATGTTATTTGTCCCCTACTTTTCCTTCATCGCCAGTTTTATTTCCATTCCCAGCGACTTTAGCACCTTATCCCTGATGATATTTGCTTCAAGGCTTGTGCGTATTCTTGGTCTTGGTAAATTTACATCGAATATCTCTTTGATCTTACCCGGTCGGGCTGACATCACCACGACTTTATCACCAAGGAAAACCGCCTCATCCACGCTGTGGGTGACAAAAAGCACGCTGATGTGTTCTTTTTCCCAGATTCTCAGTAATTCTCCCTGCATAAGATTTCTTGTTTGCGCATCAAGCGCCCCGAAAGGTTCATCCATCAACAGCAGTTTCGGGCTATTTGCATATGCGCGCGCGATCCCGACCCTCTGTTTCATCCCTCCCGACAATTCTTTCGGGTAATGGTTCTCAAATCCGTTCAAGCCCACGAGGTCTATATAATGTTTTGAGATCCGGTCGCATTCATTTTTATGTAATCCTTTTGCCTGCGGCCCGAATTCAATGTTTTCTTTCACGGTCCTCCAGGGGAACAGCGCATATTCCTGGAACACAAAGCCGCATTCCTTATTCACACCTTCGATCTTTTTCCCATCAAGGAACAAATTACCCCCGATTGGGGCTTCAAGTCCTGCAGCAAGACGAAGGATTGTTGTTTTTCCGCATCCACTGGGGCCGAGCAAACATACGAATTCCCCGTCTGCAACTTCAAAACTGACATTTTCAAGCGCCAGGAAACTATTAAATTTCTTGGTAACAGAATCCAGAATTAATCTGCCCATTTGATGAACCTCCTCTGTAAAAGAAGGATGCTGATATTCATCATATATCCTATTACGCCTATTACTATCATACCAGCTATCATTTCCGCATAGCGTCCCAGGTCTCCCATGTTCCAGATAAAATAACCAAGACCCACAGGACTTCTGATAACCATTTCCGCAGCAACGATCGCCATCCATCCCACTCCGAGTCCGATCCTCAATCCGGTCATAATTGACGGAAAAGCGGAAGGTATAATCACTTTTGTCACGATCATCAATTCTGATGCTCCAAGCGTCCTGGCGGCATCCAGGAGCCGCTCATCTGTTGACCGGACGCCCTGGATAGTGTTAAGGATTATGGGGAAAACAACACCGATAAAAACAATAAATATCGAACCGCCTGATACGAAAATAAATATCGCGATCGGTATCCATGCCATAGGCGGCATATTTCTCACGATTTCAATTATCGGATTAAATATATTCCCGATAAGCTTTGAATATCCAACACCGATACCCACCGGCACCCCGATGATAAAAGCAATTATCCCTCCCTCTATCACACGCTCAAGGCTTGCAAACACATGGTCGTAAATTCCATAAGTAAGAGCCGGGCCATAGATATGCGTGAACATTGAACCAAGCAGTGCGTGCCAGGTTTCGACCGGTGTGGGAATATCCCGAAGGCGAATGAAAGGTATATTAAAAATGCCCTCACGTGTAAGGATTAAAACGGCCTGCCATAAAACCACAAAAACGACAAGAGAAAGGAGGTTGATCAACAACTCCTTTTTCCTTGTGTCAATCTTCATTAATAACTGACCTTGAGTCCTTCCTTATCTGCCGCCATAAGGAAAAGGACATGCTGGATAGTTCCTGGTCCCGGGTAGCCAACAGTCTTTCCACTGAGGTCTTTTAATGATGTTATGTTGCTGGCAACAACAATTATTGACCCTTCATTGTTCATTCCGGCAATAACGCCTACACGGGTATCATCATTTGAGAAATCATTGCTGTTGATCCTGTGAATGATGACCGGGGGTATTCCAAGACTTCCTACGTCGATCGTATTTGCTTTAAAACCTTTTTGCATCTCGAAAGCGCCATTCTGGAACGGGGCGCCTTCGGCGATACTTATGTTAATTCCCAGGTCTTTATAATATCCTTTTTGCCATCCTACATAGAATGGAAGTTCGTGTATGTCATTGATGAGGTAACCATAGCGAACGGTGATGGGTTCCTTCAAAGAAATGGTGGAAGAGTTCGCATCTTTATTGTTGATCGCCCAGTCAACATATTTGTTGGTAACCAGTGAATTTGCATAATCTGAAGCGTTCTTATATCCCGATTGGTTCCATTTTTCCGGGACGAAAATGCCAAAATCCTGTATCTTCTGGATAAATGTGGTTGTGTCAGGAATATTCGTATTATAAACGAATTCCACATCAGCAAGACTCAAATTTGCTGCTTCCGGGTCTGTCATTCCACCAAATTGCATTGTGAAGTTGATCAATTCATTATGGTCCTTCGAATCGCTCTGCTTTGCATTATTGATGTATTCGACTGATCTTAACTGGACAAGTGCCATCCGTTTCAGTATCTCATCTGAATTATTTGTAGCCTTATACCAGTCTTGATCGTATGCGACCACGCAGCAGGGATGGTCCTTCCAGATCTTCCCGGATAATATGAGGTCTTTACCAAGCCCTTTTGTTACAGCGATTGCAGGATATGGTTCCCACATTATGAATCCTGATATCTCACCAGTTCCCATTTTCTGTATCATTTCCTGCCCGGTCATTTTCACAAGATTTATCGGTTCGGATGCTACCGGGGTTTGTTTACTTTGAAGGCATCCACCCACAAATATTGTAAATATCACAAATAATATAAAGAATAATCTTTTCATAGAATTTTTCATATTTTCCCTCGTTTCCATTCTTTAAACATATATTCGAATAACGCTATTTAATGTTTCCGTTTTTTTCCGAATAATATCAAATTATCTCCCCTCTCCTCCTCAACTCCCCCAGCGCCTCCTCCACACCCGCCCCATATTTCCCCTTAGTCACCATACCCGCGACCTTCTTCAAGTCAGGATGCGCATTCCCCACAGCCACACCCAGCCCGGCAGCTTTTATCATCTCGATATCATTGGGCGAATCCCCGATCGCAACAAAATCCCGCGCATCAATACCCATCATCTGGGCGATCCGCTTAAGCCCTGTCCCCTTATTGATATTCTTGCTTTTGATATGGATTGCAAATCCCGTATCTACGATATCCACAGCCGCATCACTAAGGAGCTTTCTTGCGTCTTCCACGTCAAAATTCCGGCGCAGTCCTATCTCGGTGATTCTGGGTTCTGGGTCGTCAAGGCGCTCAAGAGAAAAGTGTTTCTCCAATATTTCCAGTGCATCATTGCACTCTTTTATATGCGAGGCATCAGATTCGACCTTTCCGTATTCAACGACACCGCCATTTTCAGCTATTACGATGCCTCCTGTACCCAGCAGTTTTGCCACAGTTCTCGCCACACATAGCACGGTACCTGTAGCGATAACCACAGGAATGTCAAGGATGCGCAGAGCTGCTACTGCCCTGCAATCAATACTCCTGTCGCTAAATGTGATCGTCCCATCAACATCCACTGCGACAGCTTTGAATACCATAATTATGCTTTCCAGACTTACTTTGAATAGAACACGGATGACACGGATCGGACGGATTTCACGGATCAATCGTATCAATGCGTATCCGCTTCATTCGCGAAATCCGTGCTCTATAGACTTTTAACAACTAACTCCGACGAACTCACGCTAACAGAGTTCGTATGAGTTCGTTGTTTTTTCGATATATTTGCTACCTAATCCTTAAGCCCTTCCGTAGTTACTGAGAATATCGCCTCGCCTTCAGGCAGGTTGGGAGAGTCCACAAGCCTTGCTATTCTCTTTTCACCCTTGGATTTCCTCAGGTACAGCCGAAATGTTGCAGTATGTCCAACGATGTGTCCGCCTATGGGTTTTGTGGGGTCGCCGAAAAAGGCATCGGGCTTTGACATCACCTGGTTTGTCACAATTATGGCGGCATTATAAAGACCTGCAAATCTCATGAGGTCATGCATGTGCTTATTGAGCTTTTGCTGCCTGTCTGCGAGAGTTCCGCGTCCTACATATTCAGCCCTGAAATGAGCGGTAAGTGAGTCCACTATCAGAAGGCGCACCGGCATATCCGTATCTCTTAATTTTTCCGCAAGATCAGTAGCGGTATCCACCAATAGTATCTGATGATTTGAATTATAGGCTTTGGCAACATGGATATTTTTCAGGAACTCCTCAGGATCATACTTCTTCCCCTTTTTTGCGGCTAATCCCATGACCATCTGCGTTATTCTCTCTGGCCTGAAAGTGTTTTCAGTGTCAATTATGATGACTGAGCCATTAAGTCCACCTTCTTCCAGGGGAAGCTGGACATTTACTGCCATCTGGTGACCGACCTGGGTCTTCCCGGAGCCGAACTCTCCATAGAATTCTGTTATCGCCTGGGACTCAACGCCCCCGCCCATGAGGTCGTCAAAAGCCTTTGTTCCAAAGCTGAGCTTTCCCACGAGCTTTCTTCGTTCAAGCACAATGTCGCCGGTCTCAAATCCACCAACATCCGCAGCCTGTCGAGCCGCATTTATAATCTTTTGCGCGGTTGACTCACCGATCTCTGCGATGCTTGCAAGTTCAGACGACGATGACACGGCTATGGCTTCTATCGAGCCAAAACCTGCTTCTTTCAATTTCTCTGCTGTTGCCGGACCAACGCCCGGTAAATCTTCAAGAGTTTTTCTTTCTGCCATGTTGTTTTCTCCAGTGCACGTTTTACTTATTCCTGGTGCACAATTGTTCTTACTTGACGTGGGCTTAAATAAGCTTTATGAGAGCGGGGTGAAAGTAATCGTGATTTCCATATATTCCTATGATGATGAACCCCTTAATTTCCACTGGAGAATAAGGGTTCACTTCCTGATTATCTGAATACTCGTTCTTGCTCCTGCGCTAAGTTCCACTTCCTCGTTCCTGCCGGATTTTGCAAATGCATCCACGATACGTATCTCGCTTCCTATATCAAGTTCATTGATAAGGTCTGCATGTTCAGCCCACAGCGCCACTTTTATCCGCCCCGTATCATCTGAGATATATATGTTGGAAACCTTGCTTTTTGTACCATCAGGCCTATCGAATTCCCTTATGTCATCGATCCCGGATACATGCCCGGCCACACTGTATGCCGCGTTAATACCAATATCTGCAATGGGCGTCAGGGGTTCGTTATAATTCACGTCAGCGCTGCTTTTTGCGATCCCGCCGCCAGAGCCAAGCTGCAATTCTGTCGAATTGCTGAAGCTGTTTTCACGGGCATAGGCGTTCATTACCTCAACGATTTCCCCGAGTTTGACACCAGGATTTTCAGCTTTTGCATCCCACAAAGTGACTCGTATCTTGCCAGTGTCATCACCTATGGTAATATTTGCAACTTTACCTGCAGTTCCATCTTTTCGTGAAAATGTTCGCAACTTTCCAAGATCAAGAACTTTGCCAAGAACGTTCAAGCCATTCATGCCCGCCTTGATCTCATTTATTTTATGGGGTTTAATGTTCACATTTACTTCTTTTTCGATATGCTCAATGCCCCCGCCCTTTCCCACATTTATTTCTATCCCGCGCTGTCCCTGTTTGACGTACCCTTTCACTTTAAGGGTCTGTCCCATCTTAATATCCCCGATTTTCACAAGGTCACAGGCTTCATCCCATAGGGCCGCCCTGATCGAACCAGTATCATCTGCAAGATTAAGATTTACAACACGACCTGTTGTATCATTATCGCGTGAAAACTCCTTTATATCCCCAACTGAAGTCACTTTCGCAATAAAAACAATATTGCCCTTATCAGCGGTCATGTCCTTGATCTTTACAGTCTCGTTCATACCGAACTCGCTTGCAACAAGCATTGCGGCAGTCTTTGAGTCGCAAAGCCCGTTCATTTCTGTAAATTTTGTCTCAACTTTTGACCTGAATTCCTCTGGCGTAAGCTTGCCTTCAAGCTTCTTGAAAACCTCTTCTATCTCTTCAAAACTAACCATGCTATTCTAAAAAGGAAATTATAGATAAAAACCTTATGGTGGGTTTATTTCTTCTTTCCTTTAGTTCCTTTATCTTGTGTTTCCGTCGCGATCTTTGACACGTATTTTTTTACCTCTGATGAAGTAAGTTTCCTGAATTTCCCGGTTGAAAGTTCAATTACCCCGATCTCGATGGTCGATTCAACAAGTTCGGTCTCTATCAGGCTCTTTAAAGCTTCAAGTCCGAGAATTATTGCGCCATCCAGATCAATATTTTCATCATATTTCTTCTCCAGGAACTCCATGATCTGCGGCCTTCCAGCGCCTATCCCGGTGGCTTTGTATTCAAGCAATGCGCCGCTGGGATCGGTTTCAAAAAGGCGCGTCGTGTTCCCTTCGATCCCGGCGATAAGAAGTGATGTCCCGAATGGTCTTGCTCCCCCTGATTGTGTGTAGGCATGCTTGAAATCGCATATTTCCTTGGAGAGTGTCTCGATACCGATCGGCTCATCATATGTTGATTTGTTCACCTGGGCCTGTACCCGTGCGAACTCCACAAGAGCGCGCGCATCTGCTACTAATCCCGACGTTGCCACTCCTATATGATCATCTATCTGGAAGATTTTCTCGATAGAGTCCATTTCAACGAGTCTGCTTCCTGCCCGCTTATCAACCAGCAGGACTGCTCCGTCTTTTGCCTTGATCCCCAAGGCTGTTGTTCCTCGTTTTACAGCTTCGCGCGCGTATTCTACCTGGAACAGCCTTCCGTCAGGGCTAAATACCGTTATCGCGCTGTCATATCCTGTTTGTGGTGACTGCATCATAATTATTTCTCCTCAATCTCGATGTTTATGAATATTTTGAGTTAAAAGTTTGCAGAGGATATATCTATTTCTATTCCTTAAATTCTTGTTCCTCATAGAAGATCATCTTCATCTTTAAATTTATATTCAACAACTTCGAGTTTTATCGGATTGCCATCTTTATCATAACATGTCCAGCTATTGCGATCATAGGGAGCGCCAACGATTATGTGAACAAGCCCTTTCCTGCCAAAAAGTTCAAGGTCTGCATCGGAGGGTCTTGTATTACCTGAAGGATGGCTGTGCACCGAACCCACTGTGTGAATATTGGGAAGCATGAATAACTGCATCACGGCGCTCTCGTCGCTGGATTCTGTGCCTGGAACCACAATCACTTCCGTGATCACATCCCCATTTGCAGATAGCATTCCCGCAAATTCCCGGGGCGCAGATGATTTGCATACTTCGAATATGAATTGTAATGTTTCTCTTGCGATTTTCATGTTATACCCAATTACGGCGAAATGTATATATTAACTTAGCATTATTAGAGGAAAGCCCAAAATGGGCTGGTAGCTTAGACAGGCAGAGCGTCGGACTCTTAATCCGACGGCCGTGGGTTCAAATCCCTCCCAGCCCGTAACTGTTCTACTTTTCTCATTTTCAAATTGTAGAATTGCAATTATACGGAAGATTTAGGAAGAATTCTTTTAATGTGATTTTAGTCTATGACTACATATATTTAATTTGGTTCAGGTGCCCCACTTGAAAAATCCCTACTTTATCTCCACTTTCTTCAAAATCCCTCTTCCCGCAATAATACCCGTCGCCGCAGCATTCACAATATCCCTTGAAAGCCCCGCGCCGTCACCCGCCGCAAAAAGATTCTGGACGCTTGATTCCATGTTCGTGTCAACAAGCACCTGCATCGAATAGAATTTGATCTCAGGAGCATACAGCAGCGTAGAATCAGACGCAACTCCCGGTATTATCTCATTCAGTAACTCAAGCCCTTCCCTTATGTCGGTGACGATGCGATGGGGCAACGCCATTGAAATATCCCCCGGCGTCACATCCTTAAGGGTATTTATCACCTGGTTTTTCTTGAGTCTCTGTGCGGTGGTTCGCCTTCCCCGCCTCAGGTCGCCCATCCTCTGGACTAACGGTTTTCCTCCCCCGATGGTCGTAGCAAGTTTTGCGATCGACCTTCCGTAACGCACAGTATTTTCAATGGGTTCTGTGAGTTCGACCCTGACTATAAAAGCGAAATTCGTGTTCTCTGACTGCTCATTCGTCATGGAATGACCATTGGTCGCAATGAAATCCTCATACTCTTCCTTGACTACAAAACCCCTCTCGTTCGTACAGAAAGTCCTGACAAAATCATCATAGGTCTTTGTCTGGATATGGAATTTGGGGTCATGATTAATGAATGTAATCGGATCCATGATTATCGCTGGCACTTCAACCCTCACGCCAACATCGATGGGAGCATATTTTGCGGCAATATTGTGTTTATGCAAGACCTCATCGATCCATTTCGCACCAACCCGTCCAGGCGCGATTATCGTAAAACTTGAGCTTATTTTTGTGCCATCGCCCAGGATAACGCCAGTACAGGTATTTTCTTCAATTACCAGATCCTCGACTTTTGTATCGAGCCTGAACTCAACTCCCTTCTCTCTCATGTCCTTCTCAAAATTTGCGATGACCACCGGCGCATTATCTGAACCGATATGCCTCTGGATAATTTCGATGAACCGGGCACCAACTGACGCCGCACGGCGCTTTAATTGCTCGACTTCATCGCCTTTAGGGACATAAAGATGCTCGGGCGCTCCATATTTCAGGAATATCTTATCCACAAGATCAACAAGCTGCCATGCGTATTCCGTGTCTCCTGTCTGCTCGGCAAGATCGCCGCCTATGTCAGGACGAAGATTCAATGTCCCGTCAGAATAAGTTCCTGCGCCTCCTACACCGCACATTATATCGCATGGGTCACAGTGGGTGCAGATGCCCCGGCGTTTCATTTTGCATTCGCGCTCGTTAATATCCCTACCCATATCCACGACAAGAACTTTCATCTTTTGCGCAAGTTCATGTGCAGCGAACATTCCCGCAGGTCCTGCGCCTACGATAATCACGTCATATTCATTTTTTGTAGTTATGAAATCACTTCCGAAAGAATATCCATTTCCCGTGCTACTTTTATCTCGCGGGCCATACGCCGTCCCATCGAGAGTTTCTCATCCACAAGATCAGAATACGGCGAACCCGAAATGAACAGGTTAGTTCCTGCAACGATGCGTGCTGATATTTCAAAAACTTTCAATTCAAGTGAGTCTGTTACGACTGTTTCCAGGCAGAACGGCCCAATCATGCCTCCGAACAGCTCCAGAGATCTTTCCACTACCTTCTCTCCCATATCGAAAATCCTTGGAAGGAGTGATTCCCGGATCATAAGAGGCAAATTTCCCGTCACAACGAAGGTGGGATATATTCCGGCTTCTGCAAGCTCGGTAGGTGACCCGATCCTGAATATTTCGTCGGCATTTGATTCAACGCGCCTGTCGATGCCCAGGAGTTCAAGCGAACCTGTACTCAGTTTATATCCATCCTGTTTTATGGGTGAATAAAAATAATGCATGTAATAGCGCGTGCCCAGGACGAATTCCTGGATCGTGAATTTTTCAGATGGTTTTATCCGTTTCTGGAAATCCGAATAATTCTTGACAACAAAAAAACCCATACCGCCTTTTGCACCATAGTATTTGACCATCATGGGAGAATCAATATCTTCCGGGTTCTTTATCTGGCGCGGCATTTTTATGCCTGCTGATTCCAGCCATTCCCGGCTCATTTCCCTGTCCGATTCCCACTTAAGAACCCTGCGGTTGCCATATGTGGGAAGGCGCAGGTTCTGGAAATTTTCGGCACCGAGATATTCGACGAACGAACCGTGCGGGATTATGATGGCATTTTTTGATGCCAGCTCTTTTGTTTTCGAAAGAATTTCCTTATAATCTTTTACGATAAAGAATTCATCCGGCTTCCCCTTCGGGAAAGCATCATAGAATTTTGGGGGCGCACCAACGCTTATCCCTATAGTTTTAAACCCCTCTTTCCTTGCCCCGTCAAAGATCTGAAGGCTGCTGTGTGAACAAACTGTGGCAATAGCTATGTTATTTTTATCGTAACCACCTAAAATTTCAAGTATCTCCTTTTTATCGACCATTTTGCACCTGTGTAGTGCAACAGCTATATATTTTACGGTGTTAATTAATCTTGTGGATTCATTCCCATTGTGGTGTTGATTCTTTAAAAAAAAATGACATAAAGTATCAATTATTTCCACTCATACATTTCGACATGCGGGGTCTCGCAGCCCAGACAGCTGCCGCACCTCACATTCACGCTGAATTGCGGCGCGCCGCAATCTTCGCATGGAGTGCATTCCTTACAGTCTTTTTTGCAATTTCGTACTTCCATGCTCAGATATTATTTAATCCTGGTAAAAATAACTTGCGGTCAATTTCCACTTACCTCTCCAAAGAGTATTGTAATTGTATTCAAAAAGCAATTATACAATGACCTCCACTAAGTTAAAACGATAATTATGCCTAACAAAATCGCAGTCATAGAAACACCTAAAGGAACGATAAAGATCGAACTTAAAGAAACGGAAGCTCCGATCACAACACAGAACTTCATCAAACTTGTGGAGAAAGGATTCTATAACGGGCTTACTTTCCACAGGGTCATACGCGGTTTTATGATCCAGGGCGGAGACCCTAAGGGAAATGGAACAGGCGGTCCCGGCTATGCAATAAAAGATGAATTTCATCCAAAACTAAAACACACAAAAGGGGCGTTATCCATGGCCAATTCAGGTCCCAACAGCGGAGGAAGCCAGTTCTTTATCACTGAAGAACCACAACCCCACCTTGACGGACACCATTCCGTGTTCGGATATGTCATTGAAGGACAGGATGTGGTGGAAAAGATCAAACAGGGCGATAAGATGCTCAAAGTTTCTATCCAGTGAAAAATCCATTGCAAATAGAAAAGAATCGATAATTATGAACATCAGGATCGCCTGGGGGATCACAGGCTGCGGGGATCACCTCAAAGAGAGCCTTGATCTTATGAAAGAGGTTACCAGAGAACATAACCTCGACGTCAGGGTATTTCTTTCCCAGGCCGGCGAGATGGTCATAAAATGGTATAAACTCTACAGTGATTTGAAAACAAGTTTTCCGAAGACGTATTCGGAGAAATCACCTAATGTCCCGTTCCTGGTGGGTGATTTGCAGCTTGGTAAATACGATTTTATCCTGATCATGCCATCAACATCTAACACGGTAGGAAAAATCGCAGCAGGCATATCAGATACCTTGCTCTCAAATGCAGCCGCGCAAGCCATGAAAGCCAATGTCCCTGTTTATATTTTCCCCGCTGACCAGAAAAAGGGCGATATAGTCACGAATCTGCCCGGCGGCAAGAAACTAACGCTCACGATGCGGGATGTTGACATCGAGGCAGTTGATAAGTTGCGGAAAATGAGGGGAATAACTGTGCTTGGTCATCCTGATGAAATAAGAGAGATCATCAAAAAACATATCGAGAAAATGGAAATTTAAGACAGGATAAGCGTACTATTAACACTTTTGGTCTATTTGCGCTTTATGGCGCCGGGGTTGCGACCCCAGACCCCGGTGAGGCGCCGCCTATGGCGGGGTTTATTGAAAGACCCTTGGTTACATAAAATCAATATCCACA
>JAPZAP010000146.1 GCA_027460585.1 Candidatus Methanoperedens sp.
AGGGAGTTACTATTGTGTATCTTCGAGATAGAACTCGTTTAAGTATTTAATATCTTTTTAAGAGGATTTAGATGTATAAGAAAATGAGATTAGCAGATACGGTGAGAATTGCACCTGAATTACTCGGTGAACCGGTTGAGGCAGCAGTAAAACTCGCGTTGCGAGAAAAGCTTGAAGGACTGGTTGACAAGAGGATCGGCGCGATAGTTGCAGTCAAGGAAATTATAGAAGTTGGCGAAGGACATATACTGGCCGGTGATGGAGGAGTATATTATGATGCAATTTTTGATGCATTGACTTTCATGCCAGAACTTCAGGAGATCATTGAAGGCAGCGTTGTTGAGGTTGTCCAGTTCGGTGTTTTCCTGGGTATAGGGCCGCTTGACGGTCTTGTGCATGTGAGCCAGCTAACCGATGAATTCGTGAGTTATGATGAGAAAAATTCACGGCTTATTACAAAAGAATCGGGGCGTTCGATAACAGAAGGAGACCATATCAGGGCAAGAATAATAGCCGTAAGCCTGAATGAACGTGAACCAAGAGATAGCAAGATTGGTCTTACGATGCGCCAGCATACTCTTGGCAAGCTTGAATGGTTAGAAGAAGCGCGAAAACCCAAAGAAGAATCGCCAGAGAAGGGAAAACCAAAGAAGAAAAAGAAAGAAGATTCGCCCAAATCGGAAAATACCGAGGAAAAAAAAACAGAGGGAGCATAAATGCCTGACAATGTCTGCAGGGAATGTCACAGGATCGTTAAGAAAAGCCAGGTGTGCTCATATTGTAATTCATCAGCGCTCACGAGTGATTGGAGTGGTTATGTGGTCATTATCGACCCCGATAAGTCACAGATCGCAAAAAAACTCGGAGTAAAATTACCCGGAGAGTATGCGTTGAAGGTTAGATAAATTGAAAAGATACTGCCTGCCAGTAGAGTTACGGGAAGAACTTCGAAAACTTCATGGAGAACTCTATCCCGGCGATGGGATTGAGACGACAAGGGAAATCATCAAGAATTTAAATGAATACTCCATGTTGATAACAGTTGGGGATATTGTCACATATAATATTCTAAGCTCCGGACTGGTTCCGGATATTTCCTTTGTGGATGACAGGACTAAACGCAGCCCTGCGTCAGATATGGTAATGAAAGGCACGCGACATGCTCATTTTAGAAATATAACCGTCGAAAATCCCCCAGGTGTGATTACTGAAGAACTATTGAATGAAACGGAAAAAGCAATGGGATCCAATACGCCTGTACAGATATTCATAAAAGGGGAAGAGGACCTCGCGGCTCTTCCTGCGATCGCCATGGCCCCCATCTCATCAGTAATTATATATGGTTTGCCCGACAAAGGGGCGGTACTTGTTCGAGTTACTGAGAACAAAAAGAAAGAAATACAATCATTCCTTAATAAAATGAAATGCAAGGAGAAAAATAATGGAAATCCAGATCATCAAAGATAAAACAAATCCACTGTTAAAAAGACGGGAGATATCCGTCTCTGTAAAGAATAAAACCACAGCCTCAAGGATCGAGTTAAAGAATAAACTTGCAGCGCTGTTAAATTCCAAACCTGAACTTATCGTGATAGAACATCTTGGCACAATATACGGTAAACAGGAAATGATGGCAAAAGCCTGCCTCTACCAGACCGAAGAACGCCTGAAACAACTTTCTCACCAGCATCTTATTGCAAGGGATGCACCCAAGGTTGTAGAAGGACAAGCTGAAGCAGCACCGACAGCACCAGCAGCAGCGGAACCAAAATCCCCGGCTAAATAATGGAGAGATCTTAATGGCAGTTAATGAATTTTACGAAGTAAGCGGAAATAAAGCAAAAAAGATAAAACCCTCATGCCCCAGATGCGGACCAGGCGTTTTCCTTGGTGAACACAAGAATCGCAGTTCATGTGGGAAATGCGGTTATACTGAATTCAAGAAATAATCTTTTTCTAGGGTATGGCCTGATTATATGATCGTGGGGGCCATCACCACCCTTAAAACCTGTGGTCTAATTGTTTTTAGTGGCTTCTGATTTATTTAGTTACTGAATGGGCTCTAACCGGCTTGACAAAAATTAGTTATCCGTGCGAATCCGCATAATCAGCGTCACCCGCCTTCTATTTCATCCGCACATCGAAATCCCGCCAGAATCGAGCCGTTCATGCTCCTTTCAGGATAATTGGTCTGCGAGAACATCCCTGCAAGATAAAGCCCTTTTATACCTGTTTTAAAAGGAAATACTTTTTTTCCGTAGCCTGTTTCATAGACCGGCGCCGTATCCAGATCTCTTCGCAGGCGCCACCATTTGACCTTTTTCCGAATTCCTGGAAATAGCTTTTCAAGCCCCTTTAAGTATAATTCTATCACATGTTCATCCCGCAGGCTCCAGAGAATGCTCTTCGGATCCTGGAAATATGAAGTCGCATACATCAGGTGTTCCCCATAATCTGATACCGGGATAAAATTCGTATGTTCAATGACTGCGCCAAATGGAACATCTTCTTTTATGTTCAGCCAGTAAATATCCTCCATGACTTTTTCGGATAAACCAAAAAGAGCGCATGCAGTACCCTGATAACTGATATTAAGATCAATATCAAGCTCCGCAAGACCAATGTTCAGGATATTTGAAAGGATATGAGGCGCAACCGTTGAAATAACCCTGTCGCATTCGATCCTTTCACCATCCACGATGACGCCTTTTATTGAATTGCCGGCAATCTCAATTCGCGATACATTGCCTTTTCTTATGATCCCTCCCTTATTCCTGATATTTTGCGCCATTTTTTCAATAAGGGCTGCAAAACCCCCGCGCATGTAACCCAATTTTTCACCCTTTGTTCCCCTGTTGGAACGGATCTGGACACGACCCAGAAGCCATGCTGCTGACACTTTTTCTTTATTATCCCCGAACTTGCTGGATAGAAGCGGCAAAAAGAAATTATTATAAACGGATTCTCCTGCCGTTTTGATTATCCAGTCTTTTGCCGTGATATCATCATAAGGAGTCCTGTCTTTTATGAATTTGGCTTTTAGCACGAGTAATGTCAACCTGATGACATCCATCAGCGGCAGAGCTTTTAATATTTCGAGCGGGGAATTCATCGGATATATTTTGCCGTCAAAATAATATCCGGTCGTGCCTTTCAGCCATTCAAGCCGGTCACCAAGACCAAGTTCTTCTATGAGTGAAATAAGTTCTTTATCGCTTGCAAAGATATGGTGGTAATATTGCTCTATATAGTAATTATCGATCTTATAACTGGATGCCATTCCACCAAGTTCAGGCTCTTTCTCGATGATGATTATTTCGTCTTTTTCTGCAAGCTTGTATGCTGCGGCAAGACCTGCAAGGCCGCCGCCGATGATTATTGTGGTCATGATCGTTATTCCTTAATTCCCTCAATTCTTTTGACAGGATTTACAGGATGAACAGGATATGCAATTAGCTCGTATACTGTCGATCCTTCTTGCTTTTGGCATTTAAATCAAGTTATATGTGTTCCTGTAACCATATTAATTCTTTCAATCTTTAAACTGTACTTTCCGTAAGGTTTATTGTCAGGTACAATTATTTTAATATCATAAGCGTGATGTAATTAAGGGAGTATTGAAATTAGAAATCTAATCCAATGGAGGAACTGATATGGTAAAAATTGAAGGGATATGCAAAGAAGTTATAGATAAAACAGAATGGGTTGCTATTGCAACCTGTGGTGATAGCGGTCCACATATAGTGGCGACATGGGGAGGTTATGTGAAGGCATTAGGCTTTAATGATAGCGGAATAATCATTATTCCAGCCGGATATTATCATATAACCGAGGAGAATCTAAAAAAGACTAACCGGGTGGAGTTGCTGATCGCTACAAGGCAAGTCAATGGAACCAATGGCCACCCAGGACAGGGATGTAGCATCTCTGGAAGAGGTGAAATTCAAACTTCAGGAAAATTCGCGGATTTGGCAAAATCGAAATTTTCCTGGGCAAGAGGGGCACTGGTTATTACAGTGGAAAAGGTTAGTACACAACTGTAGTAACATGCGTATATTTTTTTTAGGCGTAGCTTGTTGAGAGGTTGAAATACTGGGGAAGGAGAGAAACAGTCTGTTAATTGAATCCGCCCCGGCGCCTTTCCCCACACTGCTTTCTTTTATCAGATCTATTTCCTTGAATTCTTTAAGTGGATTTTTCAATAGACGGGAAATTATTTTTGTAGCAGTTTTGGTGCCGAATATGTTTTCCATCCATTAAACCTGATTTAAGGGAATATTACCTGTTTTTAGGAAAAACCCCTCCACTTCGAAATACACCGGCACCTCATCGCCTGAAGCAAGGCCGCCGCCGATGATTATTGTGGTCATGACATGGGGATATTGTTATGAAGGATCTTAAAAAGGATGGTTGAATTTGAAAGGTTCTATAACACAAATCATGATTTACGCAAGATAAATATATTGCCGATGCAATATTGTATCTGAAAGAGGTACTAAAAGTGGACACAAATCGACAAACCTGCTTTGTAATCATGCCTTTTGGCAAAACAACAGATGAACATACGGAAGAATATTGGACGAAGCACTTTGAAAATTTTTTGAAGCCTCTTATCGAGGAGAATCCAAATCTTGAAGCCCGCCGCTCAAAACCATTGCGTGGAGATATTCTCAACGAAATCATTACCGACCTTGTTACCTCTCCAATAGTGGTTGCAAACCTCACAGATAAAAATGCGAATGTTTGTTGGGAGCTGGGGGTTCGCCAGAGTTTTAAGCATGGTACAATTACTATCGCAGAAGGGGTAACCGACCTTCCTTTTGACGTTGCCGGGAAAGGTACTCTCCAGTATCATCCAAAGGATTATATACAAAATGCAAAATTTCGTAAAGATTTCAAGGAAGCTATAGAAGATTGTTTGCTAAATCCAGGTAGACCAGACAGCCAAGTGCTTGAAGCTCTTTCTGGTCGAGGGACTTTGTTTGAGATTTTTCGACGGGATGAAGCAATCCGAAGGTTAAATGCAGTATTGTCTGAATGCAATTATAATTTGAACCTGCTGACTTATATCACTGATAGAGCAAATAAAAACATGAAAAAACCAAAAGAAAGAGAAATTCCTATACGTCGTTTCATGAAAATCGCAATGGAATTGCTATTGACTAACCAATATGTAGATGAGGATGGGATTTTCTTCGTATCTGTTGAAAACTGTTGGAATTGGACAGATGCATTGAATATACAATTAAACGTATGGAAATATGACCCCGATGAAACTGAGAATTATATAAAAACGAATGGGAACACATTTAAAAAAATTATTGGGACTCTCCAAGCTAAAGTTGAAGTTGCTCGCGATAAGGTTAGCAAGAAATTTTGATACCTCACTTCTCGATAATCGTCTCCTCTATCTTAATCCCAAAATGCCGTGCCGCCGCCTCAAAATACACCAGCACCTCGTCACCATCCTTAAGTGCGGTCACAGGTATTGGCATTCCATCAGCGCCGACAAGTTTTATGGTCTCCGCGTTTTGAAGCAGCGTCTTTATCTTCGTTCCTTCCACCTCGGCTTCCACAAGCATCAGGGGGCGGCGCTCTATTTTTATCCTTCCCACGACAGCTGGCCGGGTTTCACCTTCGGAATCGATTATCAATACTTCATCGCCAGATGCCAGTTCCGAGAGGTAGCGCGTCTTCTCGCCGACCCTGATATAGGCATGCACTGCGCCCGCATTGACCCTGAACGGGCGCGCTGCGACATATGGGCTTTCTTCAGATTCCGAATGCACAAGGAACAATCCGTTACTTTGCGAACCTATAAGCATTCCTTCTCCGAGAACCATCAGTGAAGCAGTATCAACGCATACCCTGTCGCCCATTCCTACGGGTCTTACTTTTGTGACTCTGGCTCTGGCAAGGGGTATTTTTTCCATCCCGGACCTGTCTCTGACTGCTGTGACCTTCTTTATTTCGGAAAAGTTATCGGTATCCAGAAACACGCCGTCAGACCCGTGCTCAAGAGTTTCAAGAGCCAGCTTTGTCTCCTCTGCGTTCTGGACGCCTGCTATTATCTCAACATCAAGTTTTTGCAATCCTGCGATGAGGTTCTCAAGCGGGATTACCTTCCAATCAGTGCCGACCACGATCAGGTAATCGCATGATTTTCCAAGTTCCACAGCAAACTGCTCATATTTCTTATTCTTAATGACAACATAACCGGCAACGGTTTTTCCTTCCCTGGTTAAATGCTGGGCTTCTGCAATATCTTCAGAATTTGAAAAATCAGAAGGCAGTTTGTCTGTTCCATCGCCTTCGCTGTCTTTGCCAACGACTACGATATCCGCATCTTCAGACGGTGAGGCGATCTTGATATTTCCAAGTTCCCTTACTTTTGATATATCCCCTGGATTCAGGAATACGAAATCTGCGCCTGATTCAAGCCCTGTGGTCACTCGCGGCTTATTTTCTTCCCAGGTACCGCCGTCCGCTTTTATCCATACTGATTTTTCTTTTTTCACCGCAGGGCCTCCATTGCATCTTCTACGCTTGCGCCTTTATGAACAACGAGCGTGAGCGCGCGCGTCATGGCTGTTGGATTCTCGTGCTGGAATACATTGCGTCCTATTGCTACGCCTCTTCCGCCTGCATCTATTGCGGCGCGCACCATTGCAAGGAATTCCTCATCGGTATTTGTCTTCGGGCCTCCTGCCATAACGACAGGCACGGGGCAGCCTTCAACAACTGACCTGAAGCTGTCAATATCTCCCGTAAAATTTGTTTTTATTATATCTGCGCCCAATTCCGCGCCTGCTCTTGCCACATGGGCGACAAGTTCTGCATCATTTGAATTCTTTATGTCCTTCCCGCGCGGGTACATCATCGCGATCAGTGGAATTCCCCATGTGTCGCATTGTTCTGCCACAGCGCCCATTTCCGTTAGCTGGTCAGATTCTGTTCCGGAACCGATATTGACGTGTATGCTCACTGCGTCTGCTCCCATTTTTATAGCTTCTTCAACTGTGCAAACCATAACTTTGTCATTGGGATCAGGTCCAAGCGCTGTAGATGCGCTCATGTGAATGATAAGCCCGATATCCCGGCCATAGCCGCGGTGTCCGTGTTTTGCCATGCCTTTTTGAAGGAGAACCGCATTCGCCCCGCCATCAGCAACTTTATTCACCATTTCAGCCAGGTTTACGATACCCCTTACAGGCCCCATTGAGATCCCATGATCCATAGGTATAATTACCATGTTCCTGCTTTCCCTGTCCATAATCCGTTCAAGTCTTATTTTCTTTCCAATTTCTGACAAATCAAATCACCTTTAATTTTGTGTTAGTATGTGACACACTGACATGGTTACGACGATATATATAATTTGTGTTTAAGATAGCTTTTAATAGAATCAACACAAAAGTACCTACAGCAAACTAATTTCAAAAAACCGGAGTTGAAAATATGGTAGTGGAATTAAAGTCTGGTGTTTACTGGGTTGGATATGTGGACTGGAACATAAAGCAGTTTCATGGACATGAATATTCAACGCACAGGGGATCAACATACAATGCATACCTAATAGTCGATGAAAAGATCGCTCTTGTGGATACGGTTTGGGGACCATATTCCCAGGCGCTGATCGATCACATTAATGAGATAATCGATATCAAAAAGATCGATTACGTTATAGCCAATCATGCAGAAACCGACCACTCAGGCGGACTTCCGGCGGTGATGAAGCATATTCCCAATGCTACGGTTGTTGTTTCGGAAAAAGGAAGAGAGAGCATTCCGGGGCATTATCATGAAGACTGGAATTTCAAAGTTGTAAAAACCGGCGACAGCATAAGCCTGGGCAAGAACAGCCTTGTTTTTGTGTCTGCCCAAATGCTTCACTGGCCTGACAGCATGTTCACATACCTCACAGGCAAAAACATCCTGATGCCAAATGATGCCTTTGGCCAGCATTTTGCATCTTCATCCCGCTTCAATGATGAAGTGGATACCGTAGAAGTGTACCAGGAAGCCATAAAGTATTATGCCAATATCCTCACGCCTTTTAGCGACCTTGTTATCAGGAAAATTGATGAGTTCAAGAAATTGAACATTCCCGTGGATATCATCGCACCAAGCCACGGGATAATCTGGAGAAAAGACCCGCTGCAGATCGTTTCCCAGTATTATGAATGGGCTCAGGGAAAGAACGATGGTTCTGCCGTGATCATTTATGATACAATGTGGAAAGGCACTGAAAAAATGGCGCAGGCAATGGCAAAAGGACTTGAAAAAGAAGGTGTGAAATACAAACTTTTCAATGTTGCTATAAGCGACAGGAACGATGTACTTACAGAGATATTCAAGACAAAAGGCATACTTATCGGTTCACCAACGATGAATAATGGTCTGTTGCCTACAATCATGCCAATACTTGAAGACTTAAAAGGTTTGAAATTCAAGAATAAAGTGGGCGCAGCATTCGGTACTTACGGCTGGAGCGGTGAGAATGTCAAGCTTATCGAGGAAATACTTGAAAAAGCTAAGATAAAGATCCTCCAGGAAGGCATTAAATTCAAGTGGCAGCCTACGAAAGAAGAACTTGAGAAATGCGTGGAGTTCGGAAGGTCGTTTGCACAGAAGATGAAAGCCGTTTAATTTGGGAGAATATAGAATCCACCGCAAAGTTCGCAAGATTTTGTAGCTATGCTTTGCGAACTTTGCGGTGATTATAATTTGCCTATCCATGTATAACCAGCAGAAAAAATAAAATCTTGCTTTTTTCTGAATTCACTCAAAAGGATTCCCTACGCTTGCAAACAATGCCATTATCCTGATGCGCCCGGTCATGGTATCATCAACGTTGGCGCCCCATATTATCCTTTTTGTTCCTGGAAGCTGCTTTGCCATTAATTCGCCTACAAGCGCCACTTCTTCAAGCGTCAGGTCCTGCCCGCCGGATATATGGATGAGTAAACCATGCGCGGATGAAAGGTCGGGAATATTAAGAAGAGGGGCCGATACTGCTCTTAGCACAGCCTTTTCTATGCGGCCTGGGCCTTCCGCTTCTCCTATACCGAATGATGAAATGCCTCTTTGTTCCAGTACGGCCTTCAAGTCAGCAAAATCAAGGTTCATCAGGCTTGGCAAAGTTATGGTTTCAGTTATGCTCTTGATAAAAGCTCCGATCAATGAATTTGCCACAGCGAATGCGGCCTTAAGGGGCAGGTCCCCGGCAAATTTTCGAAGTTTTGTGTTATCTATCAGGACAACGGAATCGCATGTCTCAGAAAGCGCATGAATCGCTTTCTTGGCGTTCTCGCGTCTTAATGCTTCAATCTCAAAGGGCATTGTCAGGCACGCTATAGTGAGTGCACCCATGGAACGTGAAATTTCAGCAACAACAGGGGCACAGCCCGTACCAGTCCCGCCTCCAAGACCTGCAACTATAAATATGATATTTGCTCCTTCCAGTTCTTTTCTTATATCATCAGCGCTTTCACGTGCGCATTCCGCGCCAACCTCAGGAAATCCTCCGCATCCTTTGCCCTTGCTTCGCTCCTTTCCAAGCAGCATCAATTTATCAGCGCGCTGGAGGACCAGGTGGCTTATATCGGAATTTGCTGCAATGATCTTTGCGCCTGCAATGTTTTTTTCAGAAAGATAAGTTATTATATTGCTCCCGGCGCCGCCAAGTCCGATCACAACAACTGATGGTCTTGATGCTTCAATAATTTCCTTGAACTCTGAATTCATTATAGTTCTTTAATATGGTTTATGTGATATAAATTTGTCTTCACTGATTGAAGGAATCAAAATAAAAAAAAAGCCAAGGTCCAGAGTCGAACTGGATTGGAATCGCTCTGCAGGCGATTGCGTGGCCGTTCCGCCACCTTGGCGCGGGAAGCAAGGCTACATACACATTATAGATAATAAGGTTTGTTGTATTGACAATATTTGCTTTTAAGGCCAGTTATTATATACAGAATTACTTATATTTTAAAAATATTATATTATCATCAATCGAAATGCTTATATAGAATTACAAACAACGAGAAACCCTCGTACAATCGTATATTTGTACAGATCATCAAATAAAATTTTAATGGAGGCTATTTATGTCAGGACAATTAGCAGGACAGCCGATCTTTATTTTAAGAGAAGGCAGTCAGAGAACAAAAGGACGAGAAGCACAGAACAATAATATAATGGCAGCCAAAGCCGTGGCAGCAGCAGTAAGAACAACCCTTGGACCAAAGGGCATGGATAAAATGCTCGTTGACTCGCTCGGAGATATCGTAATCACAAACGATGGCGCAACTATTCTTAAGGAAATGGACATCGAGCACCCGGCAGCCAAAATGATCGTTGAGGTCGCAAAGACCCAGGATGATGAAGTGGGAGATGGCACAACTACAGCAGCAGTTCTTGCAGGGGAATTCTTAAAGAATGCAGAAGAACTCTTAGAGCAGGGCGTGCACCCAACAGTTATCGCAAGTGGCTACAGGCTTGCATCAATAAAAGCCAGGGAAATCCTGCAGACCCTCGCAAGGCCAGTAACATTGAATGACAGGGCCTTATTATTAAAAATTGCGGCAACCGCAATAACAGGAAAAGGTGCAGAAGCCTCAAAAGATGTTTTCGCCAACTTAACCGTTAATGCAGTATTAGCAGTTGTTGATACTGAAAATGGCAAACAGAAAGTAGATATCGACGATATAAAAGTCGAGAAGAAAGTGGGCGGAAGTGTTGAAGAATCAGTATTGATCGAAGGTATGGTAATAGACAAGGAAAGAGTCCATACAAACATGCCAAAGAAGATCACTAATGCAAAAATACTTCTTATCAATGAAGCACTCGAAATCAAGAAGACAGAAGTTGACGCTGAGATCTCAATAAAATCACCCGACCAGCTCCAGTTATTCCTTGACCAGGAAGAGCAGATGATACATGACATGGTCACTAAAGTCATCAACAGCGGCGCAAATGTAGTATTTGTCCAGAAAGGCATTGATGATATTGCCCAGCATTATCTCGCCAAAGCCGGAATTTATGCAGCAAGGCGTGTAAAGAAGAGCGATATGGATAAACTCGCCCGCGCAACAGGTGCAAAAGTACTTACAAGCTTGAAAGAGATAAACGATTCCGACCTTGGAAAAGCAGGTCTTGTTGAAGAAAAGAAGATCGGCGATGAATCAATGACATACATAACAGAATGCCATAATCCAAAAGCAGTCTCAATAATCCTTCGCGGCGGAACAGAACACGTAGC
>JAPZAP010000147.1 GCA_027460585.1 Candidatus Methanoperedens sp.
AAAAGAGGGAGAAATTCTGGGAATAATCGGAAGAAGCGGTGGCGGAAAGTCAACAATATTAAAAATACTCAGGGGAATGGAACCATTTATGGGCGGCAGTTTCGAGATAGATGGATTAACAATAAAACCTGATTCTTCATTAGAAGATCTCAAGAAACTCCAGAAACTGGCAGCGATCCATCTCCAGAGGAATTTCGGGCTATGGTCAGGCGCTACATATGAAAACGTACTGCGCCGCGTTTATGCAGAAAAATTCGGGTATGAGTCGCTTCCTGACAGGGACTCTCCATATTATGATGAATGTTATGAACAAAGCCTGGAGTACTTAAAGCTCGTAAATCTTGATTCAAAGGCAGAACATTTCTCACAGGTATTAAGCGGCGGAGAAAAACAAAGGTTGTTAATTGCAAGGCAGTTAGCATCAAAGCCCAAACTTCTCCTTCTTGATGAACCGGCAACAATGACTTGCCCTGCAACAAAACAGGGAGTTCTTGATACAATAAAGAACGTCAACAAAGAATTAAAACTGACAACAATTGTTGTATCTCACCTGCCTGAAATCCATTCATATATTGCAGACCGCGTTTTATGGCTTGAAAACGGGAAGATAATTGATGAAGGTAAGCCAGAGGAAATTATTAAGAAGTTCCTTAAGAAAATGAAACCAGCTATCCCGATGCCAGAGCGGACATCAGATAAGACGGTTATCAAAGTTAATGGCCTTTCCAAGAGATACTGGCTTGTCAGGCAGGGAGAAGTCCTTGACCTTGATAATATAAATCTTGAATTCAAACAGGGTGAGATAACAGCACTCATTGGTCCAAGCGGCGCAGGAAAGACAACATTGCTTCATGCCATGGACGGGCTTATTTTCCCGGATGAAGGCGAAATAGAATTCCGTGTTGATGATGACTGGGTTGAAATGTCCACTTATTCTCCAAAGAGAATGGAAGTCAGGAGAATTACAAGTATCATGTACCAGGAGTTTGCCCTTTCACCGCACTCTACGATCAAGCAGCAGCTTGCATTCAGGCTGGGTGTAAAAGGACAGAATGTCATTGAAGAAGCAAGAAAACGGGCAAAAGAGCTTGGTATCTCTGATGTGGACTTGGATGAAATGTATCGGATGACCGATATGCCAGAGGAAAATGGAAAGGAAAGGCTTGCAAAGATGGGCTATACTCCTGCGATCCTTGGCGTCCTGTTCCCCAGCTATCCGCTTACGGAAGTTCTAAACTTCGCCAAACCCGTATTTGACGCAATGGATTTGCCCATTGGCGTTCTTGATGTTAAGCCGTACCAGATAAGCGGCGGTGAAAATGTGAGGTCTGCTCTTGCTCTTGCACTTTGCACAAAACCATCAATATTACTTCTTGATGAACCATTTGGCGATCTTGACCCAATTACATTAAGGGATGTGGCAAATTCCCTTAAGAACGTCAATAAGACTTTTAATACCACTATAATATTCATAAGTCACCACATTGATTTCATACGGGAAGTCGCACAAAGAGCGGTATTAATCGATAAAGGACATATTGTTATGGACGGAGAACCTGGAAAAGTTTGTAATGAGTTCATAAAAGCAAGTCATGCAAAATATCTTGACCGATGCATTGATGAGTAAACGAATAATATTAAATAATTAAATGACCGGATCATCAAGGAAAATATTAGTATATATTTTCACCACTTTTTTATTGCTGTTAATTATAGCTGGCTCCTTGTATTTGATATTGGGAAAAAACATTGGTATATCTACGGGTCGAGTAGAAGTGATCTATGTCCAGGGTGTAATGATGACCGGAAGTGTCCCAACAGGTCTTGGCATCGCTACTTCCGAGGAGATCACCCAGAGCCTGAAAGATGCGAATGAAGATGATAATGTAAAAGCCATCGTGCTGCGAATAAATAGCCCGGGCGGCTCTCCTGCAGCAGCAGAAGAGATCGTTTCTGCCATGAAGAAAATCGATAAACCCATCGTAATATCAATGGGCGATGTGGCTGCAAGCGCTGCATATTATATAAGCGCCCCTGCTGATAAGATAATTGCCAATCCCGATACGATGACAGGAAGCATAGGCGTGATATGGGAATTCCAGAACAGGTCGAAATTCTATGATAAAGACGGTACTTCTTTTTATATTGCAAAATCAGGTGAACTCAAGGATATGGGCGGTGACTGGAGAGGATTATCTGATGAGGAAAAACAGTATGCAGACCAGGTAATCTCGGAAGCTTACAGCCGTTTTGTAAAAGAAGTGGCAGATGACAGGAATCTTTCGTTAAGCCAGGTCAAGGATCTTGCAGATGGAAGAATATACACAGGCGCAAAAGCAAAGGAACTTGGACTTGTAGATGAACTTGGAAGCCTTGATGATGCAATTGAAATTGCTGCACAACTTGGAGGAATTAAAGGAAAGCCCGAAGTAGGATACGCGAACAGGCCATCGCTCTCCCGCTTGTTATTTGGCAGCCAATCGACAGATGTTTCAGGCTTTACAGGATATTATTATGAAAGCCCATTCGGGCGGCTTTTGTCAATTTCCTGAAGTTCTTGCATCCGCTTGCATTTTTTTAATTATTTATTATTTATATGAAACTATAGATGCATTTCTTATCCATTTTTATCTCATTAACAATTTATTAAATATATTCTAATCAACTAACGATTTTAACTATTATCGTAAAAATCAGGGGTATTTGGATGGAGTATTTAATAATTGGGTTATTGCTACAACTTTTAATTTTAAAAAATAATTTATTGATGGATGAAAGACTAAAATAATCTTTTTTGAACCTTAAAAACTCAAAAACCCTGAAAAACTCTAAGCATACTTAAATAAAAAGTTGTTATACTATTTGCATTCTGCTAAGGTGACTTATTGTGTCTTAAGCAGACAAACAGGTGAAAAAAAAATGAAATGGATAAAACAAATGAACAATAAATTGAAAATTGGGATGCTGCTTTTAATAGTGGCCCTGGTGGTTGTGCCGGGAGCAACAGCAGTTTCCAGTTATGTAACACCTCTAAATACGTTGTACGGGCCTGGCCTTTCATGTGGCACATGCCATAGCGATCCAGCCGGAGGAGGCCCAAGGAATGCCTATGGAACTGCATTTTCAACTGCAATGAGAGGTGGATTAACTGTAACACAGGCATTAACATCTATAGGCGCCCCTCCAGGAGTAATCACACCGACACCGACTGCAACTCCGATCCCAACACCGACCCCAATACCGGTACTGACAACTATAAAGGTTTCACCATCAACCGCCTCATTAACTGTTAATGGCACACAAACCTTTACAGCGAAAGCTTATGACCAGATGGGGAACATTTTCTCGGTAATATTTGCATGGATGAACAGCAACCCGACCGTTGGTACATTTGATACCACAACAGGCAAGTTCACGGCCTTATCAGCAGGAACTACCACTATCACTGCAACAAACGGTACAATCACGGGAAGTGCAATCGTAACAGTAGGAGCACTGCCTGCAGGCCATAATCGCACGCATGAACGGGAAGATCATTCCGACTCACGCGAGCACAGAGGCACAACTGGCAGGCACGAAAAGGATTGAATGTAAAATGATTGTATTTCCATAACGGAGATTTAATCAATTTTTCTTTTTTTTCCATTAAGCCTTCATGAAAAATCATGAGCTAATTATACTTTTTAATTTTCTCCCGATGCCGCCTTGACCGCAATCCACTTTTTTTCTTATCTAACTTTGGAGGCTGCTTCCTGACAGCATCCACTTTCATCATCAATTCTCTTGAAAGATCTTCCTTTAATTCTCCAGAATAAAAATCATATCGCGCAGCAAGTGAAATTTTCGAGGCAAGAACTCTTGCGATCTTCCCGCGCTGCCATTTTGGAGCAGTATTGATAAGCGGATGCCGAAAGATCACCCCGTGTTTGGGCGATGGGGCTTTTCCCTTTAAGTGCTTAAAAAGCGCATTGTTCGCGCCGATGACCTGTATTGTGCTTGAAGGCATGGAGGCAAGATTCTTGAGGCTGCCCGTAATGCTCAACAGCCGCGCACCAAGCAGATGTCCTGCAATGCTTGTAATATTTGGCGCTGTGCGCGGCATGTTCACTTTAAGATATTCTTCGATCCCGCCCCTTGTCCTGTACAGCCCAAGAAGGCTAACAGAAAAGCCCTGCAAAATCAACATGTCTTCGCTCTCATCCTTCATTTCAACTATGCTTCGCGCAAGTTCTTCTCCTTTTAGATGCGTATCCTCAAAATTCATAATGAACCATTCTTTAAGCCTTTCTGAAAGGAGGTTTGAAGTTTCATCAAGGTCATCGATAGCTTCTACGGCAGCAATTATTTTGCTGTCAGGGGTTATGGTCATTGCCACCTGTTTTTTTGCAAGATTTATATTGAGTTCATGGAGCATGGTGTCGTATTCGCTCTTTGAGCCTGCAAAACCGTATTTTACCGCCAGGTCGCAAAGGTCAAAACCTGCGACCTTCCCCCTCATTAACAAAGGTTCTTCGAGGAGGCGTTTTGTGATATAATCAAGATCTTTCTGGAATAATTCAACATTATTTATCCCGTTATCTTCAATGGTGAATATCCCGAACCATGTTCGAATTTGCATGAGGCTATCTTTTCCCTGAAAGTACTAAATCTTCTTCCCTTTTTATCCTTTCAATTACCTTTTCCCGAAGTGCGACCAATTTCCTGCTGAACTCAACAGGATACACAGGCGCTTGATCTAATTTTTTGTATTTCTCAGGAAGATGCAAAAAATTCAGGGCTGCTCTTTGCCTTATCATGTCAAGGGAAGGTCTATTACAAATGATCTTGCCATTTTTCACGACCTGCTTCAATAATGGCTCTGCGTTATCCACAATTTCATCATCCAATGAAATGATATCCTTAATAAAAGCCCCATTCTCAGTCATGCGCCACACCCGTTTCTTTCCCGGAAGCGTGGATTTCACGGTCTCTTCCGAGAACTTCATCTTGGGAATATGTTTCCCCTGCTCAACAACATCCGAAAGCTTGTATATCCCATCAAGCGCAGGGTTGGGGCGTCCGGTTATGAGTTCTGTGCCAACACCGAACATATCGATCCTTGCGCCTTTATTTACGAGTTCATCTATTTTCCACTCATTGAGGTCGCCACTTGCAACTATTTTCACATACGAAAGATCCGCATAATCAAGTATTGTCCTGACCTGCTTTGAAAGCTCGCACAGATCACCGCTGTCAAGCCTCACGCCAAGAAGTTCTTCTCCTCGTTCCTCAAGCTCTTTTCCCACAATGACAGCCTTCCTTGCACCTTCTATACTGTCATAAGTGTCAATAAGCAGGAAGCAGCGCTTCGGGAACGCATTGGCATAGGCGCGGTAGGAGTCTATCTCATGATCAAAACTTGTGACAAAGGAATGCGCCATCGTCCCTGATACCGGGATGCCAAGAATCTTTCCCGCCATCACATTGGACGTGGAGGCACAGCCGCCAATGTATGTGGCGCGGGTGGCTTCAAGATGCCCGTCGCCCTGTGCGCGGCGCAGTCCGAACTCTGCAATGGATCTGCCTTTTGCTGCATGAACGACCCTTGAGGCTTTCGTGGCAATGAGGGTTGAGAAGTTCATCTTATTTAGAAGAAAGGTTTCAACAAGCTGGGCTTCGATTATTGGAGCGGTGACCCTGATCATTGGTTCGATAGGGAAGGCGATGCTGCCTTCGGGCATTGCGAATATGTCGCCTGTGAATTTGAATTCACGCAGGAAGAGAAGAAATTCGTTATCAAAACCCTGTGATTCCAGGTATTTGATGTCATCGTCCTCAAAACGCAGGTTCTCGATGTAATCAAGGAGATAATTTAATCCTGCTGTGACAAGGTATGAGCCCGATGGGATTTTCCGGACAAAATAATCAAATGTGGCTTCGGGGTTGTGACCCGATTTCCAGTAGGCCTGCATCATGGTTAGCTGGTAGAGGTCGGTTCGCAGGGCGTCTTCGGACATATGGGTAATATTGGAAGTTTTGGGGATTAAAGGTATGGTTGAGGAATTTGACACGTGACTGAGGATGCTGTTTTTGGGGAAGTAGAAGATACTGGTAATCCAGAGCACACGGAGATCACAGAGATTACATTAAGTTGACAACATATTATATTGATCAGTGGTTTCAAATTGCCAAGGCGAGTTATTTTGCCTGAAAACTCGGCGCGCATCGATTCGGTTGATTTTATCGTTATACCTCGCAGCTCTGCCGTTGGGAGCTTCATTTCCGGCGCGTCACAATGCTGAGGATATAAGGACATGGGGACGCGCTGGATATGGATTTCAAGCCTTATGGTTCACGCATCAAAAGGGTATAATTTTATGACATCTTTTGTGGACAATACCCTTATGCGCTGTCCGAAAACCTCCTGTTTGAAATGCTTTGTATTGTACGTCCAGATTCCTTCATTATCCACAGATAAAGCAAGTGCGATAATAGGTGCGTCCTCTTTATCATCTGTAAGTTTTTTCCCGTCTGAAATATACGGATAATAAACATCAGTAGATACAGCCAGTACAAATAATCTCTTCACATCGTTAATTACATCCTGCAATTCACTATCTGAAAAGTCTTTCTTATTCCATCGGTCTCTATGTTCCCATAGTTCTTCAAAACAATATTCGGGAGTTATAAATACTCCAGGATTCTCCGCTATAATTCTGCGGGTTATGCCGTTTGTGAGAAGGAATGACAGCAAGACATTAGTATCAATAATTATCATTTATTTCTTCTCAGACCGCCATTGGTTTACCATCCCTTCAATATCTGTTTCCTCTAATCCTTTTAATTCGAGTTTCCTTAATTTCCTCAGAACTTTTTTCCTTTCAACATCTTCAAGGAATGACCTTATTGATGCCCGAAACCATTCATTCCTTGTCTTAAATCCAGACATTTTCAGAGTTTCGTCAAACTCTTTAAGCAACCTTTTTTCAAGCCTGAAAATTACCTGAGTTTCTGTCATTATAATAGTATATCATTTTGATATCATATCTATTTTTCGGATTCCTGAAATTTTCATAACCATCTAAATCCACCAGCCATCTGATAGCACACGAATGACATGAATTAAGGTCGAATAAGAAAGAGCGGTTACCCGCCCTTCCTCTTCTAAGAACCGTACTTGCGACTTTCACCGCATACGGCTCAAGCATCCCATAACCCTTTAATATCGGGCGGCAGTTTTCAATTCTGCCTTTGTAATTCCAGCTTAC
>JAPZAP010000148.1 GCA_027460585.1 Candidatus Methanoperedens sp.
TACATTGTCGTGCGTTTGCTAAAAGACATTCCAACATTCGTTGGAGTCGATGGACGCAATTATACCCTGGCAAAAGAGGATGTTGCTGTTTTATCGACCGTGAATGCTAAAGCATTGATCAATCGCAAAGCAGCCATTCAGATCATGGTTAATAGGTGATTCTCATGAAAATACCCAAAAAATTTAATACATATTGTCCTTCGTGCAGGACCCATACACCCCATGTAGTGGAAAGAGTGAAAAAGGGACAGGCTTCGACATTAACAAGAATAACGAGGCAAAAGTACAGGCACACAGGTATCGGAAATTCGGGCAAATTCTCAAAAGTTCCTGGTGGAGATAAGCCCACAAAGCGCATTAACCTGAGATACAGATGCACAACGTGCAAGAAAGCACATCAGAAACCCAAATGCTTCAGGTCAGGCAAATTCGAAATAGTGGAGTCTTAAAATGGAACCAAAGAGCAGATTCTTAAAAGTAAAATGCAATGATTGTGAGAACGAACAGGTAGTTTTCGGATGCGCAAGCACAACCGTAACCTGTCTTGTTTGCGGAAGGACACTTTCTGAGCCCACGGGCGGAAAAGCATTCATAAAAACACAGATCGTCGAGGTTCTTGAGTGATGGAAAGAAGCGGATGGCCTGAAGCAGATGACAATGTCGTATGCAGTGTAAAAAGAGTCACTGATTTTGGCGCTTTCGTTGAACTTGACGAATATGGAAATAAGGAAGGTTTGATCCATATCTCAGATGTGGCATCAGGCTGGGTAAAATACATTCGTGACCATGTGAGGGAAGGACAGAAAATAGTATGCAAAGTGCTGTATGTGGATACGGCCAAGCACCATATTGACCTTTCTCTCAAGGATGTCAATGAACACCAGCGCCGTGAAAAGATCCAGGAATGGAAGAATGAGCAAAAAGCAGAGAAATGGATCGAATATGTTGCAAAAACCACTAAATTGAAAAAAGAAGATCTTCCCAAATTAACCGACCTGTTCTATGAAAAATTCGGCAGTGTCTATGCCGCATTTCAAAAATCAAGATTCGAAGGCAAATCCGTACTTACAAAGATCGGCGTAGCAAATGAAATTGCAGATGCCCTGATAAAAGTTGCGAATGAAAACCTGAAAAAACCGCAGGTGGATATATCGGGTTATATAGACCTCA
>JAPZAP010000149.1 GCA_027460585.1 Candidatus Methanoperedens sp.
ATGTGGATATTGATTTTATGTAACCAAGGGTCTTTCAATAAACCCCGCCATAGGCGGCGCCTCACCGGGGTCTGGGGTCGCAACCCCGGCGCCATAAAGCGCAAATAGACCAAAAGTGTTAATAGTACGCTAATCCTGTCTGAATAAATGAATTTTCTTACAAAATCCAGATCGGAATTTATGTCAGGCTCATATTTCATAGGTAAATCATAAATTTATCTTATCAAGTACGAAATATGGGCTACAGTAATATTAAGGATGAAATTCTCAGAGAAGATTCCCCGGAGTCGAAAGTTTTTAAGGACGCTATTAATCGCTGGATCAATATTATTGATTACAAAGGAAAGCCCAAAGAGTTAAGAAAATATGGGTTGGATGCCGGGGAAGCAAGTCTATTCCTTGCAGCAGAAGCAAATGACAGGCTTGTGCTTGATGAGGCAAATGCGAGAAGGTTCGCGGAATCGAAAGGATTAAGATTCACAGGTTTGCTTGGGCTTATTGTTGCTGCCGCAGGAGCTAAGAAAATAACACGGGAGCTCGCTTTAGAGACGATCAATAAACTCTCTTCGGGAGACTTTAGGATGAGCCTGGAACTTTATCTTTGGGCACGCGAAAAAATCGAACAAAGTTAGGTAGCGGTGATGTTATATGGAAAAAAAATTGAAATTCTTCTTCGATAAGCAAGGGGATGTGCTGGATATCAGTATTGGTGAACCCAAGGGAGCGATTTCTAAAGAGATGAGCAATGATATTGTCATGCGAATAATCCTAAAACAAATAAAATTGTTGGCTTTACCATTTTAAACTTTGAAAAGAGATTTGAGCATCTGAACAATGCAGAAACGCTTCCCATAATCGCTACTTTTGCCCAGATTGACAAGGCAATAGAAGCAGAAGGATAAAAGTCCACGATAAAAACAGGTCAAACCTTCCTGAGCGTGCCGATCTTAGGTTCATAACACCGCCCTTCATCCATGAGGTCTTTGATGGCCGACTCCGCGATTTCTGATCCTATGCCAGCTTTTTGCGCAGCTTCGATCACACCTGAAAATGATGTGCCCTTACCTATATCAAGCCGGTCAATGATGTCAGCGATTATTTCTTTTGGCTCAGGTTTAGGCGGTTCTACCTTTGTCTCCAAAGGGATTTGCGGCTCTGAAGCATCTGTTTCTTCTCCAATTTCTTCAACTTCATCTGGCTCTTTAACGTCTATTGTTTCATTAAATTCCTTTAAATCTTTAGAGCCTGTAATTTCTTCAAGCTCTTCTGCAATGTCTGTTTCCACTGGCTTTTGTTCGTGAGCCATCGATTTCGTTGACTCGATATAAGATCGTTCCTGAATTCCTGGTTTATCCATGGTTTTCGGCTCTGCATGTTCTTTGATCTTCATAGACTGCGCAGGCTGCAATGGCTCCACAGGTTGCGCTGGAGCCCCAGGCTTCCGGGCCAGCTTTTCAGGCGGATGATCATGGATAACACCGCTCTCTGACGTAACCGTTTTAACAGCATGGACAAGTGAATTCTTAAGTTCAGGAAGGATCCGGTCCAGGTTCTTATAATGCCTTATGGCATGCACTACTCCATTTATGAGCGAAGCATTTTTCACTTTCTTTTCCAGGAATTCCTGCAATTGTATTCCAGACAGCCCCGAATCCAATGCATCTTCCATTATTTTGATGCGCTCAAGCGTTCTTTCTGCGGTTTCTATTACCCACATATCCCTTTGCTTTTCATCAGCGGCATTGATCTCCTCCGGTCTTACAGATAGATACACGTTGCCGTCTTCGGGTTCATATTTCCTGGCTTTGCCGACAAGTGCGACATACGCAGGAACCTCCAATTCTGATAAAAATATAGCAGCTTCCGGCTGGTACTGGCCTGCATATAATGTAAATACTCCTGTAGGGTCAGCTATGCGCGCTCTCCAGAGATTATTATCTTTTCCTATATTTTCAACCTCGGTAATGACTCCGATAATAAAGAGGCGGTTGCATTTTACGCCAGTAGGTGTAATAATATAATTTGGAGCGCGTTCATCCCCTTCACTGATATACAGGTTCGAAGTGTTAAATTCATGAGCAAAAATTCGCCAAGCGATCTCCCTGTCCATTATTTTTTCTATCTTTTCCATATTAACCCGCTATCCTCTCCAGGAACTCCTGTGCTTTTTCCCGTATCGTTTCGAGAGGTTCCCAGACATCGCTCGCCACAAGCGTAATTCCAAACTCGCCTTTTGACATATTGCCTCTTGCAGTGAATCTTCGACCCTGGAGTTTTCGTTTTATCTCTTCTTCCACTGCTTTTTGCGACATTGCTGTTTTTGCCAGGTTTTTCGCTTCTTCGATACCAATTCCACATATCTTCTGGGTTAACCTGGAATCAAGAACAAGAGTCATCGCACCTGTTCCGTCATCAATTATGGCTTTGATACGCATATCTGCTTTATCATCCACTTTGCCGTGAGCCCTGCACATGCCTTTCTGGATGACACGCGAACATCTGGGGCACCGGTTGATAAGACCTGAACCAGGCCTGATGGAAAGAATATTCCCTTCAACAACGATATCATAAGCTCCGTCTTTTTCAATTAAATCTTCTATCCTTGACCCCGCTTTTTCCCTGAATTCGATATTTTGTGCAAGCTTTATTATTTTGCTGCCTTCATTAATATTCAAAGTGGGAATGCCCCTGAAGGAGCGCACATATCCGTTCTTTATCTCGATGGTGTTTCCCACTGCGAGTTCCGGATAAATGACCCATGAAGTGAATGGAAGTTTTGTCTCTTCATCCGCAATGATCCCGCTAATTATTTTTTTAGTTCCGTCCTTTGTATTAATGTCATGGAAATCAATACTCAGGATCGCGAACTTAGTATGAACATTGATGTCGCCGTCTTTGAATTCCGAAAGCTTTCGAAGTGCGCTCTCCTCCGGCGCCTGTAATCTTGTAGAAAGCTTCGTGACCTTTGATCGCGGCGATAAATTTATCTCTGGCCGCTCCTGCCAGTTCCTGACATAAGCCTGAGTTATGCTAATCACATCTCCAGCCTTCAGGTCATGATCTGACCAGGCCGAAAAACTTCTTACTGCGGTTTCATCTCTTAAATTGCCTGTGAAAACAGTTTTTTCGATATTCTTTATATTAATGGTTTTTTTTGTGACCTCAAGGACTTCGGCCGTGATCTCTATATTATGATCTCCTATCTTGATATCGTTAAGTTTCCTTGCAATACTTTTCTCGGCTCCGCCATATTTCTTTATAAGGCTTCTTTTTGCTTCGCTTAACGGCACCCTGAATTGGAGCAGTTTTTTTAATTCCGCTATTATGCTGACTTCATCTATTTCGTTATCAAGCGCCCTTTTTATTTCTTCTACATGAGGCGCATATTCAATCTCCATAAAGCCTCCTTCAGACCGATGGAATAAGAGTTATAGGATAATAAAAGATAAAAAACCATCGGGTCAAAATTCAATCATTTATTTCTGGCTATGAAGGTCAAAAGATTATGCGCTGTTTTATTAATGCGAGAGGATAATGCGATATTTTTATAAGCTATTAAGATTATAATGATTATAATCATTAAGTTGCTCTAGGAAATTAAGGATGAATGCTGACTGGTCTAAATTTACTATTGTCCTGATAATAATTGTCATGCTGGGTCTCAGCGGGTGTTTAGAAACACCTGTAAAAATTAAATCACTAAACCGTTCACAGACATTGGATATAGAAGGCAAAGAAGATTGGAAAATTTTATTGGATGAATATCCTCTATACAGGGGAGTCGATTTTTATAAAAATGCTGGATATGGTGTAACAAAGGTTAGTTTTGAATATATATACAATTCAGGCAAGGGAACGATACTGCATGCAAAAAACGATATTGATTATGCAAATAAAAGCAGAGCAGACTATTATGTTAGTGGCATTAGAGTTCTTCTCAAGAAAGATTCTGGCGAAGTGTATGATACAGGAATGGTACTTTTTCAAAAAGATGAGAGTACGACAAAGACTATTTCTTTGCCCAGAGAGAAATTTGTACAATTCAAAGTTGAAGAGATACAAATTTCACCCGGAAACTGACACTGCCAGGAATAAAACAGACGAAAAAATCAGCTATTTGCTCAAATCCACGACCTCATAGTTCAACCCCTCAGCTTCAAGCCTGTTAAGCAGGCTCGGGACTTCCTCATCCACAGAAACAACAAGCGAGGATAAACCATGAAAAGCCGCTTCAACTACTGATTCTTTCGCCCCGAAAAGAATATTGGGTTGGATGCTGATTTTGCGAAGAGAGATGAGAGCTTCGACGCCTATTGCAGCGATATAAGGTTTATCAATGGATCTACTCTGTAGCATCTCAAGATCAACGCTTCGGGAGCCTCCTTTTTCAACACGCGGCACTTTACAGATAGTTATATTGACCTGGGGAAAACTTATCATCCCTTTCAGATTCGTTACTCCCACATCCTCTCCCTCTTCTGCATCCGAAATAGTAATTCCAGTAACAGCCCCATCCGTACCTGCATATAAAAGACCATTCTCCATCATTAGCGATACCGCATCCCCTTTTGTAAACTGTCCTCTTGCAATAGCTGTAGCCACAGATACATGGCTCACTATATCTTCCATTACAAAACGGGCGTATTTTTTAAGTTCTATTGCTCTTTCAAGTACCCACTCAACACCATTCTTGGTGATCCGATAGCGCATGCGCCCATCTGAAAATAAATATCCTTCTGAAACAAGGTCTTTGATATATTCTGACACGGCTTGAGGTGTTATGCCAATCCTGTCCGCAATTTCTTTCTGCATTACATCAGGCTGGTGCCCCGCTATCTCAACAAGTATCTGGAATTTGGTTATTTCTTTTTTACTGCGAAGTATCATTCGGTTTCCCCGAATATCTCGATCCTCTGTCCTTTTACTGTCAGGATTGAAGAACGTCTTGACACAGCGCGGATGAACATAATACTCTTATCAATAACCCTCTGGAGACCATTCATTGACTGGTTGCCTGCTTTTACTTCCTTTTCAATTTGATCAAGATAAGATCTTAGATCATTATCGCTTTTGAAGGTGACCATTATCATGTCAGATAAATCTTCGACTGAGCACTCAAAATTTACCTGGACCCTGGAATAAGAAGAATGATATTCTTTTTCAGGTGTTTTACCGGGCTGCGGCATTCTCCATTTGCTTTCCACGAAGCCGCTTTTTTTCAAGACCAACAGGCTTTCAGCTGGCTTGAAGTTAACTTCTTTTTCAATCTCTTCATCGGTTTTCCAACCGGTTTGCAAACAATCAAATACTTTCTTGTGAGATTCGGTTCCAAAAGCACGCAAAAGCGGAACTATATCAGAAGGCTCATTAATAATACGAATTCTTTTTCCCATGGATGATCTCTCTTTGTAGCATCCTATAATTGTTTTATAAAAGGATAAATGTTTTGAATTAACTATATTCCATTGAAGATATTTATTCCTGTGTTCAAAACGGTCATTATGACCGCAGCTATCAGAACGCCGTCAAATCTAGCAATAAGTGCGTTCTTGAATTTGAATCCAAAAACAACTGCTGCTTGACAGCCTGTCAATGCGTCATTTCTTATTCGCACCACAAAGGATAAAGTGTGCTATCAGCGCCTCTAGTTGTATGCGCTCATTTGCACCCTCCGCAATCCTGAAATCGATCTCTCCGATGCGATCGATCAGATCAACTTTTAACTTATCAGGGATTGTCATATCGAACATGGCTCGATATATCTGGCCTATGATGTCCTCGCCTGAAAGCCCCTGCTCAATCAGGAGGTAATCGAGTTGAGCCCTTGCTTTCATGAAATTCCCATCAAGGGCAAGTTTGATCAAGTCGATAATCTCTTCGGGTTTTGCAGTGGCAGTTGTTTTATAAATTGCATCCATGTTAACAGTCTTGTCAAGCATTGCAGCCGCCTGCAGGGCATTGATGGCGCGGCGCATGTCGCCCGCAGCAACATATCGTATTGCTTCAAGGCCGTCGTCTGTTAAAGTAACACCTTCAATTTTGGCGATATGCTTTATCCTCTCTTCAACAGCCGCGCTTGATATTGGTTTAAACCTGTAAACAGCGCATCTTGACTGTATGGGTTCGATTATTTTAGAAGAATAATTGCATGACATGATGAAACGGCAGGAACTTGTGTATTTTTCCATCGTCCTTCTAAGCGCCGACTGTGCATCCGAAGTAAGCGCATCTGCCTCGTCCAAGAATATTATCTTAAATTCTGCCTCACCAAGTGGTGAAGTCCTTGCAAAGTTCTTTATCTTTGTCCTGACAACATCAATTCCGCGCTCATCGCTGGCGTTCAGTTCAGTGAAATTATTCGCCCAGCCCTCACCAAAAAGCTCCCTGGCCACGCATATCGCACAGGCTGTTTTTCCCACCCCTGGCGGTCCTGAGAAAAGAAGGTGCGGAAGGTTCCTGGCCTGGATATATGATTTAAGGCGCTTTACTACTTCAACCTGCCCCACTACATCTTCAAGCTTTTTGGGGCGATATTTCTCGATCCAGATTTCCTCTTTAAGCATTCCTACCTTATTACGAATCAGGTATTATTTAAGTTTCCTCTATTGGATTAACTACTTTTATTCAAACAGGTTTAAGTTTATATTACATTCGCATTTTTTTCAAAAAAATAGTTTTAAACTTCCTGATTAAACAATACTTTCTTTGAACCGTCTTTGTAAGAGGCTGCAATTATTAAACGCGTTGCAATAGGCCAGTTTGTAGGGATATTATCATTACCCATTCCTACGCTCGCATTTGGAATACTCAGGTATAGTGTGTTAAACGTAGTCCCATTCCAGTTTTTGTAACTGATATTTAATTCCGTCAATGGAGCCGCACTTGCCGGGTCAATGGAAGTTACAAGAACTGAGGTATAATTTCCGCTTCTTGAAATATCCAGTCCAACCGATACCGGTGTAGCGGATGCTTTTACACCTGTTGACCATGATGATACTATAGCGGCCATCCCAACCGTTATAGCAACCATCAGGATTACCCCAATTACTGGTGATATACTTGCATCAGTTTTTTTTGTATTATTTTTTCTTGTATGCATAAATTTGCTCTTTTAATAAATGCCTTCTTATTACATTATGATTATTAGTATCATTGTGAGAATCATATTTATATTTATCGGGGCTATAGTAAGCTCAGTAAGGGTAATAATGATTATATATAAATCATGTTATATCAGGAAAACAATTTGTAAAATTATCCCGCCAATTGACGCGTACCCGTATTCGAATGGGTGCAGGAAAATTGATTTTTTTTGAATAGTTCTCTTTGAACTCTGTGGTTGATTACCAATGCAAATATTCTTTTATCAGAAGAAATTGAAAAGTCTCCCCTATATCATACTTAATGAAAAGTAATTTAAATAAGTATCTACAATTATGGTTTAGAACAGAAAAAAAGGAGTTTCCTTATTTTGCCATCTCATCTATTATCTATCGCTGATCTATCGTATTCGGATATTATTAATTTACTTGATACAGCTTCTGATCTCAAAGAAAAAAGGAAACGCGGGAAGACAACGGATGAACTAAAGAACAAAACACTTGCTATGCTTTTTGAGAAATCTTCGACACGCACGAGGATATCATTTGAAGTGGCAATGACAGAACTTGGGGGACATGCGATATACCTTAATTATAAGGATGTCCAGCTTGGACGCGGAGAATCAGTCGCAGATACGGCACGGGTGATGTCGCGATATGTCCATGCCATTATGGGGCGGGTTTATAAACACGAAACACTGACCGAAATTTCAGAAAATGGAACTGTACCTGTAATCAACGGTTTATCAGACCTGGAACACCCCTGCCAGCTTCTTGCCGACCTCCTGACTATTCGCGAGTACAAAGGAAAATTCAAAGGACTTAATTTTGCATGGATTGGGGATGGCAATAACGTGTGCAATTCTGCAATGCTTGCATGCGCCATTACAGGTATGAAAATGACCGTTGCCTGTCCTGAGGGGTATGAGCCGAATGTGCAAATTGTGAGTAAAGCAAGGGAACTTGGAGGAACGGTCAATATCATAAAGGATCCGATAAAAGCAGCAAAGAAGGCGGATATTCTCTCCACTGATGTATGGGTCTCAATGGGTGATGAAGAAGAGTATGACCAGAGACTTCGCGACTTCAAACCCTACCAGATCAACAGCAAGCTTTTAGAACAAGCTAAGCATGATGTGATGGTACTTCACTGCCTTCCCGCCCACAGGGGCGAAGAAATAACAGCAGAAGTTGTTGATGGTCCAAATTCAGCCGTATTTGACCAGGCTGAGAACAGGCTGCATATCCAGAAGGCATTGCTGCTTAAATTGCTGTCATAAAAACCATTTGCGAGGGTCGCCCAGTCCGGTCAAAGGCGTTAGCTTCAGGGGCTAATCTCGAAGGAGTTCGTGGGTTCAAATCCCATCCCTCGCATCCGATTTTAAAAAAAGCAACGAAAATCAGAGTATCGATACCAGAATTCGAACAAGTTTTAAGGCTTCAAAAGGATTAAATGAGAGTACCATTAAACTTCATTCTTAGAACCGAAGGCATCCCCGGCGTGGGTACATGAGTGTTCTATAGTTCTTCTGTTGTTTGGGCTTTTTCCAATCGAAGAGGGAGCACGAAAATATATGTATAAGAGTATTTATTTCAGATACGTACTTTAGGTAAGCATATAATTAATATTTGTCAGCAGTACAGTCAACGGTTTAGAGGATTTGAGAATTTTTAAAAAATCGACCCCTATGGTTCGCTAGATGTTGATTTTCTTGTGTTTTTTTCGTTTACTGATTAAATTGCCCATTTTTAATATTTGTTAATTTCGCCGGGATTTTATTCTAAAATGTAATCCAAAGCTTTAGTGTACATACCGATTCTTGTGCGATTGCAATTATAATAATGCCTCCAGCAACAATTATAAGCTCTAGCATATTCTTTGCCATTTTGAAAGAACCTTATGACAAATCGTCCGTCTTTGGTGATGTTAGAAGACGCCACAAAATGTTTTCCTCCTGAGGTTGTTAATTTTATCTCGCCCATTCGTTTGAGGTATGAATAGGCTTCATCAAACGAATGAGAATGTTGAATTTCATCTTGATGAATTTCTATCATAATTCAATTATCCACACCTGATAATCATAATCTTCCGGCCCACTTAGCTTGAATCAATCCGTGATATATCATCTCTGAAATTTCTCCTACATTCACCAGAATTGCTGATGAATCATAGCTTCCAGACGCCTTTACATAATCTTTGTATCTGATGATATTGAATGGAGTGTATTCGACAGGGGGTATATCTACACCGTGACGGTAATGTTGTTGAGAGTTTGGCTTTTTAATCAATCCGACTAATTGCCCTGTTGTTCCATAATCATCTGTACCATTGAATTCAACTTCTGGATGGCCATTTATAAATACAACAATTCTTTTTCGTTTTTTTCCGAAAGCTTCTCTCATTGTATATCCAACCAGAATAGAAGCATCTCCTTTATCTGTACGGACATTAAATTCCATTGCATCAAAATCTTCAATTCCCTCTGGCCAGTTGTGGTCAAACTTTTTCATGCCAACAAAATCTCTAATAAACATTATGAATACCTCCTCTTTTTTTTAAACTATACAAATACATGACTTAATATAACTTGCGAAATATTTCTAATTCAATTAAAGCTAAAGAGTGCTATCAACTGTCTAAAGCTATGAAAAAAATTGGGCGCTAACTCCGTCAGGGGGGCTCATCTCGAAGGAGTTCGTGGGTTCAAATCCCATCCCTCGCATATTCTTTTAAAAAAAAAGCATTTGTTGAACCTGTATGATTGTTGGGGATAAGCATTTTTTGGGATTTGTCAATATGACAACTCATTAATTCGGTAAGGGCGGTCTATGGACGGCAAACGTTCCATAACTTAAGTAACTTTATAGATAATGTTGTAATCCCCAGCTCCGGTATATTGAAGTTGATAATTTCCGATATTTGAAGGTACATTGAATGCAATACTTCCATTAATCGAGCCGCCATCGGGTATATCAACTATAGCCAATACATCATCCAATTGATAACTTCCAGATTGACCATAGGTTAAGTTGTTAGCTATAAGGTTAAAAATATATGGACTTGCGTGGAACTTCTCATATCCATGATTTTCTATGTTCATCGAGATTACTAAGAATACATTACCTGGTTCAGCCTCTCCATATTGCCCAATCGTATTAACTTTTTTAGCTGAATAACTAACGGTTATATTTTCTTGTGATTGTGCTTGTGCAGGAACAATCGTAGATTTTGGATTTTCAATCGAGATTGATGAGCTCGGTTGAGATTCTATACATCCCAATGAGATAACAGATACTAAAATTATTATAATTATTCCGATATTTTTTAACTTCATCTTAACCAGCATTCATCTTTGATAAAAGTGATGCGTTATAAATATTCCTTAAAAAAATGAGGGAGCTTTAAAAGTTATATAATCCCATCCCTCGCATCATAACCTTTATCCTCTATCAGGCTTAATTCCCCAAATATGGTCACAGTAATGGAGATTTACCAGCTCTTACCGAAAACCAACTGCAAGAAGTGCGGGGAATCAACATGTATGGCTTTTGCGGTTTCATTGCTGGGAAGAAAAAAGAAGGTGGTTGAATGTACGCCTCTCCTTGAAGAAAATTTCAAAGCCCAGAAAGAGAAGCTTGAATCACTTCTCTTGCCTTCAGCAGGGGCAGAGGAAACGGGAATGATCGTACATACTGAATTATGCACAGGCTGTGGGAATTGTGTCGTAGCATGCCCGGTTGATGTTGCGAATGACCCGCATGGCGCAGGTATGGGCTGTGCTCCCACGAATGACAAAGTGATCTTTAAAGTAGTTGATGGGAAAGTCCTGGCATCAAATATAAAAGAATGCCGCCGCTTTGGGAAAAGCAAAGTATTATGTTATGCCTGTATAGACCCTTGCCCCACAGGCGCTATCGAATTTGTGTAGGTGGTTTAAATGTTTACATGCACAGGATGTGCTCTGTTATGCGATGATATTGAAGCTATTGTTGAGAATAACCGGATAAAAGAAACAAGGAACACATGCCGGCGGGGCTCTGCACGAATGAAGGGCGCCATGTTCAGGCTTGTCCCGTCCATAGACCAAAAACCGGCAGATTTTGAAAGTTCCATCAAGAAAGCGGCCGAGATCCTCAGGAATTCAACGTCGCCTATGCTTTTTGGCCTGGACAACTCGACTTGTGAAGCCCAGGTAAAAGGAATACAACTTGCCAAAAAAATAAATGCAATTATGGATGACACCTCTTCATTTTGCCAGGGGCTTCTGATTGAAAAGATACTCCAGAAAAAGCTCAGGACATGTTCTCTTGACGATATAAGGAACAAAGCAGACGTGCTTGTTTACTGGGGCTCGGACGCACAGGACTCACAACCCCGGCATCTGTCGCGGTTCTCATATTTTCCACGCGGGGAATCACGCCAGCGCGGATACGAGGAAGACAGGTTGGCAATTGCCATAGATGTACGGGAATCAAATACTGCAAAGATCTGCAAAGGGCACTTTTACAGGATACCCCTTAAGGGAGACCGGGAATTTATTCTTGCCCTGATGGAAGCCCTCTCAGGAAAAGCTCCGGCTTATGACACGAAAAATATGCTTGGGCTTGCTAGCATATTAAAAAAAGCAGAGTTCGGGGCGATCTTCGTTGGAATTGGGCTTACTTATTCCATAAAAAATGATTTTGAAATATTAACTGAACTTGCCGATATGCTTCCTAAATTCAATATAATGCCCATGGTCGGTCATTATAATATGCGGGGCTTTAACGAGGCACTCTTTAAGGAAACAGGTTTTGTCAACCGGGTGAAGTTTGAAGGAAAAGCAGTGCACGAAAACAAATATGCAATCATTGAAGCGCTAAAAAATAAAAGTATAGACGCACTCGTTGTTGTGGGTTCTGATCCTGTTTTGAGTCTTCCCCGCAGCGTTATTGCTCATCTGCCCTCAATACCTGTGGTTTGCATCGATCCATGCCAGACATTTACTTCAAAAATTGCGGCCGTTAATATCCCTTGCGCTGCATCCGGAGTGGAATCAGCAGGAAGCGCCGTGAGGATGGATGGGAAAGTAATTGGGCTAAAAAAGATCATTGAAAATAATTACCTTACTGATGAAGATATCTTGAAACGATTGATGGAGGCAGTTTAATGGGTATAGATATTGGAAAATTCCTGAAAAATCCCGAATTTGAGATACTGATCACGACATATCGCGATATCTTCCAGGTTGAAGCGCTGGAACGTGACAGGTTTGGCGAGGATTATAAGAAACTCTCGGCGGTTATTACTATGAGCAAAAATGACATGCAAAAAATGGGTTTCAAATCCGGGGACCGCGTGAAATTATCTAATAATTATGGAAGCGTTGTCGTGGAAGTAAAAGAATCCAAAAAGAATGAACCCGGTGGATTGGCTTTTATGATTAACAGTCCATGGTCAAACATTCTTATTTCTGGTGAGACCGATGGAAAAGGGATCCCTGAATTCAAGCATATTACTGCAAAGATATCGCTTTCAAAAGAAGAAATTACCCCTGTTACAGAAATCACTTTTCACAAATAATCGATCGAATGAATCCCTAAAGCTTTATTTTGATATAAGTATTTGTCAGGATTATGTTTATCAGGGATTTGAAAGATTGTGAAGAATTTTCAGCCGGGGATAATTCGATCCTTCGTGAGCTTTTACATCCGGATAAAGCAGATCTCGCTATTCAATATAGTTTAGCTCATGCAATTTTGAAGCCAGGGCAAACCTCACGGGCTCACAAATTAAAGACATCCGAAGTATATTATATTCTTGATGGACAGGGATTAATGCACATCAATGATGAAATTGAACCAGTGCATGATGGTCACGCTATCTATATCCCGCCAAATTCAACACAATTTTTTAAAAATACGGGGGAAAAAGATTTGATTTTCATATGTATAGTTGATCCAGCCTGGAGAAAAGAGGATGAATTAATATTATAGACGGAACATATCCATGAAAATCCGTGCTCTATCACATGATTTTACTCTTACCCGATGACATATGACAGCGCATCGGGTTTTGTAAGGATCTAATCATCGCATTTAAATACTTTCATAACTATAATAATTATTGGAGGAATCCATGCAATTAATTTCAGTTAAGATAATAGCACCCCATGATACGAATCTAATTCTTGGCCAAACCCATTTCATAAAGAGCGCCGAAGACCTGTATGAGGCGCTCATTTCCTCGGCGCCCGGGATCAAATTCGGGCTTGCCTTCTCTGAAGCATCAGGGAAATGCCTGGTCAGAACCGAAGGAAATGATGATGAATTGATAAAAGCGGCCCAGGAAAATGCATTTGAAATCGGGTGTGGTCACAGCTTTATTGTTTTTATGAGAAACGGCTATCCCATAAATGTATTGAACGCCATTAAGAACGTGCAGGAAGTATGCAATATTTTCTGTGCCTCCGCAAACAGTGTAGAAGTTATAATAGCACAGACAGAACAGGGCAGGGGCATTCTTGGCGTTATTGATGGTGAAAGCCCAAAGGGAGTGGAAAGCGCAAAAGACAAGGAAGAAAGGAGATCGTTCCTGCGCACTATCGGTTATAAGAGATAATGGCAATGGATCACTTGAAAATAAGAGTTCCAGCCACATCCGCCAACCTTGGGGCAGGTTTTGATGTTTTTGGCATCGCTCTTGAAACCCCTTTTGATATCATTGATATTGAAAAAAGTGACTGTATCGAAATAGTTGTTCTTGGAAGGGAATCGCAATTTGTGCCAATTGACCCGAAAAGGAACACAGCAGGGATCGTTGCATCACTGTTGAAAACACCAGTTAAGATCACAATACACCGGGGTATTCCCCTTTCAAGCGGACTGGGCAGCAGCGCAGCACCGGCAGCAGGGGTGGCTTTTGCATTAAATGAGATGTTCGCCCTTGGGCTATCACGGCTGGAACTTGTCGGGATAGCAGCCCAGGGTGAAAAAGCAGCATCCGGCGCAGCTCATGCAGATAATGTTGCTCCTGCTATCTATGGTGGTTTTGTCATAGTGCATAAGGATAAAATAATTTCCCTGATGCCTGAAAATGTTGGTATTGTCGCAGTTCATCCTGAAATAATTGTCAGCACGCGTGAGGCCCGTGCGATCCTTCCAGAGAAACTTTCAATTGCAGACATTTCTTTCAATACTGCAAATGCCGCTTCCATGGTCGTCGGGATGATGAAGAACGATATAAGATTGATCGGGGAGAGCATGGAGAACAGGGTTATAGAGGAAATACGTTCAACATTTATTAAAGGATATTTAGAAGTTAAGAAAAGCGCTATCTATGCAGGTGCTGCAGGGGTGACGATCAGCGGTTCAGGACCTACTTTGATCGCTGTTTGCAGGATGGATGAAAGGAAGATGATCGCAGAAGTGATGGTGAAAGCTTTTGCAGATAATAATGTGAAAAGTGAGGCTTTTATCACGACAATTGGCAAAGGGATCGAGATTATCTGGAGCTGAGCAATCCCAAACTATTTAGACGAAAATACCCATATACATCAATCCCATGCCGTCGTGGCTTAGCCCGGCAAAGCGGCTGATTCGTAATCAGCAGATCGAGGGTTCAAACCCCTCCGACGGCTTCGATTTTTCTTTCTTATTTCAAGCGGTTCATGGACTTCTTGAATGAATGGGTTATGTCCCAAAATTAATTTCTGTAGAATCCGAAAATTTTTTGAGGAAAGATTAGTGATTGTAAGTGACCGTTTCAATTTATGTTGTTGAATAAAAGTGAACTTGACTGTTAGTGTCCAACAAATCGTGACCTTTGACAGGATTTACAGGATCGACAGGATACGATTTTTGTGGCGAATCCTGTAAATCCTGTCGATCCTGTCTAAAAAAATCATGATATAGCCACTAAGGCGCAGATGCGGGATATTCAAGACATGCACTCAAAATGACATCTATTCATGAAATTCAGGACACTCCCAAAAATTACACCAACATGTAATGTAACGGTCACGACTGTAAGAAAACCTTAAATATCTTGTGTTGTTTCGTGGACTCCACGGTGGCATCAACATTGAAAAAAAACAGCCAGGAAATAAATAGCAACGAACCGAATCCGGACATTAACGGCAGGATAGAATACATCGACCAGGGCTTAAGAAGCGTGGATAAGCGCCTCCAGGCTGTTGAAAAGCGCCTGTCCATCAAGACATTCGAACCTCCCCGCGAGGATTTCATGCCTGGTGGGGAAATGCATGGAAGTGTTGATGAAGGCCTGATAATTGAAATCAAGAAGAAGCTGCAAGAAATCGACCGAAAATTGGCAACTCTTGAAAAAACAACGCAGGAAACCCACTTGAATGATTTTGGTTCCCTCAAATCACAGCTCTCGTCTATCGAGAACAGGATATTAAAACTTGAAAATGTGAATAAGATAACGATCGGAAAAATAAAAGTCCCGATCGAATTCTCAGGCCTGGCGGCTGCGATCGTAATGTTCGTAACCGGGTATCTTATATACAGCGATCACTGGAGCATCATACGGTCATCTTATTATCCGATAGCTATTGGCTTATTATTTTGTGCAGTCGTCCTGGTGAAGTTCATAATGACTAACAGGAAATAGGTCAGTTCATCTGACCAGCTTGACTGCGTACTCATTCGTATAATCCTGGAAACCGTTTGCCATAACTTCAAGATCCAGATAACCTTCTCCTGCCTCCAAATCGAAATCGGTCTTCTTGAAACTCAGTATGGTGACGCCATTTTCATCCGTAATATTAACTGCCGAAGTTCCTTCACCTGAAAGAACCGAGTTTGCTTTTCTTACAGGTGTGCCGTCTATCGAATTAATTACCTCGACCTTCACATCGATATTGTCAGTATCATTAAGAGCGGATAATATGATCAAATTGCCGCTCTTAACATCCGCATGTATCGAACCGGGGATGGCGCTTTGGCCGTTATCTATTATTGCAAGCATTGCCGCCAGCCCCGCCATTCCCACTATAGTGAGAACAACCATTTTTATTGGAAGCCCGATCGCCATTTTAGACCATTGATCCTATTTTTGATACAATGTTACCGCATTTTCATCTTCATAGTCATAGTAGCCGTTGGCTTTGGCAACAAGTTTTAATGCCACACTTTTCTGGTTAGGTCTCAAGGTAATCTTTGAGTTATCTGTCTCTCCAAGATCTATTAACGCTACACCATAAGTGTTTGTCTGGTACACACCGAATCCACCCCCTCCGGTAATAGTGACGCTTGCTTTTTCGACAGGATTATTGTTCTTATCAAATACTTTGGCTACAACCCTGACTTTATAGTCTCCTGCCCCTTCAACGGTGGTAACGCTTCCGTTCTTCACTGCACCATCATCATCTATTTTAATAGATATTATATCCACACTCAAATTCTCCTTGGATTTAGGAATTATTGACAACAGCGCCGCAAGCGCGACCATGCCAACCACGAGCATGACTACAATATTTATCGGAAGCTCAATAGCACCCTCATCTTCCTTGAAATTCTTAATACCACAATTCTTTTTTCCTGTACCTTCAAAATGTTTTTTTTCATTTCTTGTTTTTATTTTCATAAAATCCTCTTTTTTATACCATAGTACTGAATATAATTCTTGAAACAACAGTCGTAACCGTGAAAACCAAAATCGACATCGGTAAAGTCTGCCCCAGGTCATACATGAACTGCGGCCTGTCATCCCCATACTCTATCCCACCTGCGAACCTTGTCAGGATGATCACAAGGAGAATCATATAGATTCCTACAACAAGCAGGAAAATATCAGGAGGGACGCTCTGGGTCATTCCCGTACCCGCCTGGCTCATCATACCACCTATGTCATATTCATCAGGCATGTAACTGGTCTCTCTTGACATATTGAGCAAAATCTTCTGTATCACTTCTGAGAGCGCCAGTGTCACACCTGCGATAAGGGGGGCAAAAATAATGGCTGTTGACCTCATAGTGGAAGTTACATCGTACAGTGATCTCTTTATATTGGCCTCAACTTCCTGTAATTCCTTCAGGTGATCGGCAAGCTTTATGATCGCCATCCCCGCAGCCTCATGGCTTTTATGAACGCTCTCTATGAGAAGCTTCATCATCGTGTGTACCCTGTCAGAGTAAATATCCTTAAATGCCCCGTACTCCTCATGAAAAATAGCTCCATGCAATGTGGTTCGCATGCATGATAGGTTTTTTGCGATATCTGCTAATGCTTCCCCAATCTTTGATCCTTTCATGGTCTGTGATGTATGTGAAAATGCTTCCTCAGCAGACCTTCCTTCAGAGATCCTTCTTCCAAGGATGAACATGGCATCTGCAAAATCATTCTCCACCTCTTTTATCCCATCGCGTATCTTTTTGTAGGGTGTATATATTCCGACTGAGTAAATCGTGATCATCGCGGTAATAGCCCACACGATAGGGAATGTGGGCAAAATCAACCCTGCCATGGCTTCTTTTGAGATGATATTGAACGGATTTCCAAAATAAAGGAGAATATATCCTGAAAAACCGATTATTAGACCGACAATGGCTGCGATAATAATTACATTTTTCCAGATTGTTCTAATGTTGGATAGTTGTGGATGTTTATCAGATATGTTAGGCGGTGAAAAAGTAGCCGGTCGTTGAAGTAAAATGTATTCCGAGTAGAAAAAGGTGAAAAGAGGAAGACCGATGTTATAAATCAATATCAGGGTCAACGTATCGATCCTCACGCCAACGATGCTCACGGCTGGTATCAATGCCACAAGAGCAAGAGGGATCAAGATGAAAATAGAGTACAAAATATATGTGGGTGTTTTGAGTTTAGCCGCAAACGCATCCATCATAGTTTTTGTTCCCTCAAGAACGATATCCAGCGATTTATTAAGGGTCATGATCCTTTGAGCCTCATCCGGTTCACTTGTGGAACTCTTCACAAGATGGAGCGAGCGTTTGAAATACTCGCTGTTTTTTCCCCACTGGCTTGCAAATCCGATAAGCGCTTCATCGACGTTACTATAAACGCGAATATGGATGTCCCAGATAAGTTTCTTCAAATCACGGGCAAGAGGCCGATAGGAATTCTCAGCCGCAAAAATTATGGCTCTTTCCATGTTGGGAACAAGTTTCATTGACATCACGATATAGCTCTGTATCTCAGGAATATCGCCAAGCGTGTGTATTATCATGAATTTTGCATGAATCTTCGGATATTCACTCAGGTAAATCATCACAGCCACTGGAATAATCGCAGTGAACACCACTGCAAAAATTATCGTATTTCGCTCATATGTGAAAACACGAAAGAGAATAAGATCAAGAATTGCCATTAACAGGAACAATAACAAGCCGCTCGTATAGGAAAGGAGATGTATTTCCCACGGCTCTAGATCTAATCCGGAAAAATTTATTGCATCAAGGAACTCTTTGCTCACAGTTTTTTCGCTTTTTTTCCTGAAATCATCAAGATCACCCACAAACCAGCTAAAATGCTTCACTGAAAACCTGCAGGCATGGCAATAGAGATTCTGATCGTCATTCATATAAATCTCACCTGTTTTTTTCCACGAAATCCCGGTACCACTCGATCCATTTATTAAAGACTTCCTGGAAATCCACTTTCCCTTTTTCATCCTGGCTCCTGTCGAGATAAAGACAAAAAGTATTGTTGGCTTTTACTACCATGTCAGATTCCAGAAACTTCGGGTGCTGCAAGCCAACTTTAGCCATCGTTTCTTTGATCATTGCCCGCATTTTTATGTTAAGGGAAGCTTCATCGACACTCATTCCCCATTTATGGGCTATCTTGCTCACAAGTTCGCAGCCTCCCCTGTCCAGCAGATCGGTAGCTACAAGTTTATCCTGTGTTGCATCAAAAACCATGATATCATTGAAAATATCATCCGCATCCGGATGAGCTTCCCATTCCCCGCCTGTTACTTCCGCTATCTCTACAACCCGCTTTTTCTTTTTCATCGTGCCGCTTATTCTCACGTTCTGGGCTACTACTACGGCATCCGTCGCCTTGAAAGACGCAGCCGGCACTCCAAGGCTGTTGACTATGCGTTCATAAACCGCCCTTGTGGAAGCGCCATGAATAGTTCCGATAACAGAATTACCAGAGGCGCCCACCGGCATTGCTTCATATAGTACCTTTACTTCCGGCCCTCTCACTTCACCAAGCACAAGGGTTGCATTTCCCATTCGAAGCGCTGCGCGAAGTGCAGTTTCAGGATTGACCTCAATGTTTGTTCCACCTACGGCAGACTTTGTGTTCATTGCCTGGATCTTGCAGCCAAGTCTCTGTAAATTTTCAATAGGAAGCTCAGGAGTATCCTCGATAGTAAGGATCCTGTATTTCTGGGGTATTTCAAGAAGCAGGGCCGATAGAAGTGATGTCTTTCCAGAACCAACACCACCCGCTACTAGAACCGAAGACTGACCGTCCATCAGGAAACTCAACAGGCCTGCCGCCAATGGTGTTATTGAGCCTGTGTTTATGAGCTTTGGCAGCGTCCAGGGATTTCGTGCATGTTTCCTGAAAGCGTAAGCAAGTCCCCCCGAAGAAAGTGGGTCTCCGATCACGGATACCCTTGTCTTGAACTCCGGCAGGTCCATATCAAGGACGGGATTTGCTTCACCGAATGGTCTTCCGCTTATCGCCCTGAGCCTTGTTATCATGGAATCAATATCATCCTGAGACAAATATATGTTGGAAGAACATTCCTCGCCATCAACAACAACGTGTATCGGGTTTAAGTCAGCCGGGGAATTCACATACACATCACTGACGCGCTCATCAGAAAGCACATCTTCAAGGATTCCAAATCCTGTTGTGTATTTCGCAAGTATGTCCGATAACACATGTATTTCATCGGGTGTAAGTTTCAGGTTCTTCGATATAGCCTCCTGCGATATCATTTGCTTTCCCAATCGCGTGAAATATTCCCTGGAATTAGAGGTTTCGGCAAAATTGATATCCTTCGGTCGATGTCTCATCAGTTTCTTCCTGACTGATTCGATTATCTCCAATTCTATCGGGCGCATATTATTATATTCTACCGGAATCGTGAAGTACAGGCTCTCAGGTCGATCCGTCAGCCCATAAAGTGTGATTGGCATAACCCTTCCATCTAATCTTTGCACTTCGTATCTTTCAAGAAATTCCGTATTCGATGGCGGAGCTATGTATATTCTTGATGTGGAAAAGCCGGGTCGCACGAGCGATTTAATGACTTTGCGGTAAAAATCTGGACCCTTCATATCGCTTTTTATCCGGTCTGCCAGCAATGGTACACAGGTGTGCATTTTTTCCAGTATTGAGATGAAACTGGCTTTGAATGTTATGTATTTGATATCTGAATAATCATCGGATTTCTTCAGGCTTTTGATCTTTTCAGTTATATCCTGATACGCTCCGACCGGATCGGATTTGCTTGCTTTTATGATCGAAAGCAGCCATTCATTCGATTGGGCTGCATATAATTCATGATCGTTCCCGATCTGGGAATTTTTATAAATGTCTATGTTACTGATGAACCGCGACAGGAGGTACAAAATATCAAGATTTTCATTTTCATAATCCCGTTCAAAAAGATGCGAAAGCACAAGGCGGTTTGCCGCGGGTTCAGTGTCCAGTATCTGGAGGATATATTTCCGGCATGTAGGGTCAGTTATAGAAGATGAACCAGTCCCGCAATTCTTACAATCAAGAATTATTATGCGTTGATTCTTGTATTTTCGAACCTTATACGAACAGGACTTTTCATCTGGTTTCTTTTTTCGAGTCAAACCTTTAATTGTAGCAACTATTGATGTGGCGCTGAAGGTTGATATCGTATCCGTTTTTATTAAGCTCATTTTTAATATCTAACAAATTATTTTTATATATCCAATCAAGGTTAGATTGAAGTAAATCACAGAAAAACATATATATGTATCTTAAATAAAATATACGAATAATAATTAAGATTATTATAATATAGATTACAAAAATAATAATCATAATGCGCATTTTTTATATAATATTAACATAAATATTATATACTATTCGCAGGATATACTTTTTTGTTTCAGGTTGCAATAGATGAATTTAAAGGAAAAACAAATCTCACATGATCTGACAAAATCAGGCGTCACACTCAAACAATACGTGATCGGAAGAAGAGACACCGATACCGACCTCGGAACGCTCAATGTTGGAAGATACCTTGCACTTGACAGATCGATGGGTTCGCACGTTCAAATGGATGCGTTAAGGCCTCATGCCATTCTCATATGCGGCAAACGCGGGTACGGAAAATCCTATACAATGGGAACACTTATCGAAGAACTTGCAATACTCCCTCCGGATATTAATATTGCCACTCTTGTTATCGATACGATGGGGATATTCTGGACTATGCGCAATCCGAATACTAAAGAAGAAGATATTTTATCAAAATGGGATATATCACCGAAGGGTTTCGATATGGAACTGTTCGTGCCCGCGGGAAGTTTGAAGCAGTATGAAAAAATGAATATTGAAGCAAAGGCATTTTCGATATCGGTTGCAGAACTTTCAGGTTATGACTGGTGTTCTTTATTTGACCTTCCACCAATCAGCCCAATAGGTGTTTATGTTCTAAAAACAATTGAAGAAATCAAGGAAAAAGCCTGTGACTTTTCTTTATTGGATTTAATAGGTTATATGAACAGTGATGCAGAGGCCGATCCAACTTTGCGAAATGCTGCAAAGAATTATTTCAGGACTGCCATTTCATGGGGGATATTCCATGAAAATGGGATCGACATATGCGATATTATCAAAAAAGGCAAAGTAGTCATCCTTGACCTTAGCTCTATTGGAAATCAGAATATCAAAGCGATCGCTGTGAAAATCCTGGGTTCCAAGATATATGACGAAAGGATCAGATCGAGGCGTGTGTATGAGCAGCGAAAAATGGGAGAAAGCCCTGTCGAGCAAGGCATTCCAATGGTCTGGATGTTCATTGATGAAGCACATTTATTCTTGCCATCAGTTGGGGAAACGCCTGCGACAGGCGTACTTGTGAATGAATGGCTCAGGCAGGGACGCCAGCCCGGTCTATCTGTTGTTTTTGCAACCCAAAGACCCGCCGCACTTCATCCCGATGTTATGTCCCAGAGCGACATAATTATCTGCCACCGTCTTACGGCGCAGGATGATATCAGTGCACTAGAGGCAGTTCGTCCCACATACATGCGCGAAGGGATCGGGGATTCACTAAAAAAAATGGGGATGGAAAAAGGAGTGGCATTTATCGTTGATGACAATTCAGAATCTGCTCATGTTGTCAGAATGCGCCCCAGGAAAAGCTGGCATGGGGGAGATGAGCCAAGCGCGCTTGAGAAATAGTGGTTTCGTTTGCTAAGATTTTTGTCACATATCTACATTTATTAGAATGAGGAAATTTTCTTTTGGAAAGATACTTCCTTCTGATAGGTCATTCATTTACTATAATAGGCTCTTTTAAAGTCCTTAGAGTAAGATAGCCATCTTTAGTAAAAGAGTTCAACACAGACCCTAATTCAGAAAATGATCTCGCAATTCGTCCTTTAACTGCACCTATGATTAAAGGATTGTCCATATTATCCATAAGAGAACGAGAATCTGTTTTCAAACCGAAACATTCCTTATTATAAGCATATGCAAGCCCAATTTCAACACATGCTCCTTCATCGGGGACTCTTCCATCCATAACAAAAACAATAAGGTCACAGTTTTTTATTTTCTCAGTATCTTTTTGGAATATCATCTGTATTGCATCATCTTTTTCCAATCCGTTTTCTATCAAATCAGACAACAAATAACCATCTTGTTGTGGTAAGAACGTATTGAAACCAATACTTAATAAAAACTCGTTCAATCTGAGGTTGAAATCTAACTCCGAATTTGAAAAAAGCGGTCCTGCTATATAAACTGTTTTTTTCATATATTTCTCCTTTTATATCTTAGTTAATAACTCCCTATTACCCTATCTGGAATAGGGTTAGTCATTTTTTTGAACACACGTTCGAAGTATCTGTCTGTCATTCCAGCTATATAATCTCTAACTATTTCGGTTGGTTTTGCTTCCTTTAAATATTCAGATGATATCCATTTTACATTTATCATATCTGAATAAATCAAAGACTCTTCATTTTGATCCTTTAAATCATTTATACAAATATTGAAAATTATTCTATACATATTATTTATTTTCTTTTCTTCCTTCACTAGAGAACTGTTTTTATAGATATATTTGTAATTAAACTCTTTACAATCACGAATACATTCTGAAACATCATCCGAAAATGATAAAGTATCTTGACCAAAGCTGTTGTTTATTACATCTTTAATTGATATTTCTAATATTGCCCAATTTATGTCTTTCCCAGGTTCATATTCAAATAATCTTCTGCAATTTTCTGGGAAATCTGTCAAATTCTCAGAAATAAGATTTACCTCCATTGCATCTTTTAGGTCTCTTCCCAAATATGCAATTGTATCAGCAATTCTAACTGCGCAACCCTCCATAGTAAGAGGAAAAACATTTTTTCCTTTTTGTGCTTTTATTTCTTTAATCTTTGATTGAAAAGTATCCCAATCTGCATTTCCAGTTGGTTTAAGACTTTGATTATGTATCTCCCCATCGTGGCAAAGAATACCATCCAACACTTGAAGGGTTAGGTCATGATCTTCGATTGTATCAAGAAACTGAACACTCTGCACATTATGCAAAAATACCCCTATTTTATGTTCCTCGCATAACTTGCTCAGTATTTTCTCTCCCAAGTGCCCGTATGGTACATGCCCTATATCATGACCAAGAGAAATGGCTTCAATTAAATCTTCATTAAGTCTTAGAACTCTGCCTATTGTTCTTGCTATTTTAGAAACAAGTTGTACATGAAGGACTCTGTGGGTTATATGGTCATTATCCACCAAAAAGAAAACTTGGGTTTTATCGATATACCTTGCATATGCTTTTGAGTGAATTATTCGGTCTGCATCCCTAAAAAATGGTGGTCTAATAGGGTCTTCTTCTTTTTTATGTTTTCTTCTCAAATATTGCTTGTTTTTCGTTGCTATAGGTGAATAGAACGATTCCTTCAAATCAATAGTTCTAACAAATTCCTTAAGTATGTCTTCTTCTACCTGCATATTCCCTCTATAGATATTGTATGTATTATCACCTATAAAGGTGTACTTGTGAATGAATGGCTCAGGCAGGGACGCCAGCCCGGTCTATCTGTTGTTTTTGCAACCCAAAGACCCGCCGCGCTTCATCCCGATGTTATGTCCCAGAGCGACATAATAATCTGCCACCGCCTTACGGCGCAGGATGATATCAGCGCGCTTGAAGCGGTTCGCCCAACATACATGCGTGAAGGGATCGGGGATTCACTAAAAAAAATGGGTATGGAAAAAGGTGTGGCATTTATCGTTGACGATAATTCAGAATCCGCTCATGTTGTGAGAATGCGCCCCAGGAAAAGCTGGCATGGGGGAGATGAACCTAGCGCGCTTGAGAAATAGTTGCGTGGGATTTATGGCGACCAGTTGCCCTATAGTTCCCGACAACCTCTGCAAATAGAAGTATCGGCGCGATTCTAATTGCTTGCTTTGCATCTTTTGATAAACCACTCAAAAATCATCCAGGTCATATGCAAGAAAGCCGTTTTTTCTGAGATTTTCTTTGCCATCTATCTTTCTGGCAAATACTGCAAAATATTCCTTTCTTTTACTGTTATTCCACTCGACACGTTTGCTTTTTTCTTTCAATTCAGCGATCAGTTTTTCAGTTCCCCGGTAACTCAAATCCTGCCATTTACACTCGGTAAAGATAATTCCATCGCCGTTCTCATCCAGTGCGACAACATCGATTTCAACCGGCGTTCTCTCGCCAAAATCTTCATCCCTGTAATATCCGTACCATGTCCCTATTTTTGTAATAGATATCGGGAGGAGATCCTTTGCATTTTGTCCCTTTAAAAAATCCCTGCAAATGCCTTCAAATGCAAAGGAAACGTGCTTTTCAAAATACACATCAAGAAATTCCCTGAATTTTTTATAATTATTATCCTCAATATAACTTCTGTTCGGGTAAATAAATTTATACCAAAAATCCATAAAATTATCCTTGATTTTGTAGATCGTCTTTTTGGATTTTTTTGGCTCAGTAACCGGTGCGATTTTCTCCACATACTCCAGACGTTCTAACGTCGATAAATATCTCGGAAGGGCTGTTGAATCCATACCGATGCGGTTTGCTATTTCCGTCTGCTTTGTATTCCCGGCAGACATTGCTTCAAGCATAGAGAAATATGTCGAAGGATCGCGCAATTCTTCTTTAAGCAGAATTTCACCTTCTTCATATAGCATTTTTCCTTTTCTTGCGATTCGTTCGAGGATGTTTTCGATGGCTGTTTTGCCAAGATCAAGATCTGCAAGGTAAAATGGGACTCCGCCTGTTATTGCGAAGATTCTTACCGCTTCTTTGACAGATGCTCCTTTTGGAAAAAATTTAAGCGCGTTCTCAAAATTCATAGGCTTGACTTTCCACTGCCCGGTTCTTCTGCCATACAACGGGCTTTTATGAGCAAGCACTTCGCTTTCCATCATAGCAATGCTTGAGCCGCACAGAATAAGCATTATTTTTGAGTTTGAAAGATATTCATCCCAGTATTTCTGGAATATCGAAGTTATTGCAGAATTGGCAGTTATAAGATATGGAAATTCATCTATGACTAGAAGAACCTTCTCCTTTTGCGCCTTTTCATGCAGATATATAAAAAGTGCGCGCCATTCTGAAAAAGGCGACATTATCAGGGCTGTATCGTTAAATGTTTCCCCGATCATCCTTGAAAGAAGTCGTATCTGTTCTACTTCATTTCCCTTTGTACACAGGAAGTAAGCGTGTTTTTTATTGCGCATGAAATGCTGAAGCAGATATGTTTTACCCACGCGTCTTCGGCCATAGAGCACGAGCAGTTGGCTCTTGGTTTGTGTATATGCCTCTTCCAGAAATGCCGTTTCTTCTTCCCGGTCGATTAGATTAATATTATGCACCATAACATTATGTTGTAGTGCATAATATATAAAGTAATCCAATCTGTGCGTATCCGCGTTCCTGCTTATCTTCACTCTTTACTTCTGTTCTTGAAGCATCTGGCGCCACCTTGTGATTCACAAAGCAAATATGACAAATCTGAGCCCTATTCCTGCTAGATCTTGGTTCCCATCAGTTGCTTCGGGAGCAGATCAGCGCCTATAATATAATATTTCATAATATAATAGAGTAATCAATAAGTCCTCGACTCACTCCTCTTCAGCCTCAGCCTTCTCCTTCCTGCTCTTCTTCTCCGCTTTCGCCCCTGCCTGCGAAGCGAACACATTGAGGAGATCAGTCAATTTATCATACTGCGCAGTTTCAATATGCGAATAACGGATCGGCTTTTTGTGCTTGCGCGTATCTTTTTTGAGCTTCTTGTAAAGGTCATCCGAGCGCGAATTGAGTTTTTCATCTGTTGTCCCTTCGATTAGCATAACGCCTGTGGCCCCATATTCGAACGCTGCATTCACGACATCCGCGTCGAGGATGTGGATAGAAGGAACGCTCACGAACCTGACAAGAGATGAATATTGCTTACGGTTGACACCAGCAATATCAGCAGCCGCATAAGCATACGGGTCTATGAACACGACAACACCTGGAGCTTCGTCCAGAATCCCTTTTAGCTGTGCTTTTAGCTGGTTGCGCGTGAAATTTCGTATCTCTATGCCCTTGATCGGACAGGCGGGAACGCATATCCCGCAGCCTGTGCAGGCAAGAGGCGACAGCGCCGCTTTTCCGCTATCAAGAGCAAGCGCATTATAGGGACATGCTTTAACGCAATCCCCGCAGCCGTTGCATTCCAGTATCATGGGTTTTTCAGGCGGAATAAGGATCACGCCTTTTCCGAGGAACTGTGAAACCTTATGGGCGGCGCTGATTCCTTCTGTAACAGAATCATGAATATCCTTTGGTCCAAGAACGCATCCAGCCGCAAATACCGACTGGTTCAGCGTATTCACAGGGTCAAGCTTGACATGCTTTTCTTCGATAAAACCATCATCACCAAGAGATACGCCAAGCTTATCAGCAATCTCTTTTGTGCCTGCTGAAGGAATAAGAGCAGGGCAAAGAACTACCATATCGAATATCTCACGCCCCTTCCTGCCCAGATTCGTATCTTCGTACTGCACCATAAGAGCGCCGTCGGGTCTGGGTATGATTTCTGCAACTTTTCCACGCACATAATTGACGCCTTTTTCCTGTGTGTGATGATAAAATTCCTCAAATCTTCTTCCTGCCGAGCGCATGTCGATGTAGAATATCCATGCCTCTGCATCCTCCTTCATCTTTTTCACAAGCTGCGCCTGTTTTTGTGAATAGATGCAGCAGACTTTTGAGCAGTGTTTCCTTCCTCTTCCTGTAAAGTCCCTGCTTCCTGCGCATAATACGAAAGCGACTCGGTTGGGGAACGTCCCGTCAGCTTTCTGCAGCCTCATGCCGGTCTTGCTCTTTGCGGAGAGCATCTCCTCAAATTCAACTGCTGTAAGGATGTTTGGTGAGGGATAATTATATTCTTCAATGAACGAGGGATCGATCGGCTCAAATCCTGTTGCGATTGCAACAGCGCCAACCGGAACCGTGCTTGTTTTCTCTTTAGCCTCAAGATCGATAGCGTCGCGCGGGCACACCTTGACGCATACACCGCAGTTCTTGCACTTTGACATATCGATCATGTAAGCCTGCGGAACAGCCTGGGCAAATGGCAGGAATATTGCCCCTGACGGGCATTTTCTTGCGCATGCGCCGCAGTTTATGCATTTTTCGATATCCACATAGCGCGGACTGTGCTTCAAGGTAATGGAGTAATCACCGGGACTGCCTTCTACGTTTAAGACTTCGGTCTGGGTGTGCATGGTGATCCTGGTATTATTGTGAACTGCCACCATCTTTGGCGTCAAAATACACTGCGAGCAATCAAGCGTTGGAAAGGTTTTTGAGAGACCGATCATGTGCCCGCCAATATAGGGCATTTTCTCGATCAAAATAACTTCATGGGAATCCGCAAGTTCAAGCGCTGTAGTTATCCCGGCGATCCCGCCTCCAATAACCAGCGTCCTGTCCACAAGCGTTTTTGTAAGCGGTGTTAATGGCTCTAACGAACTCATTCGGGCAACAGCGCCTTTTATCAAGCCTTTTACTTTTGCATTTACGTTCTCCTTACTTTCCTTGTCATGAACCCAGCTTGCCTGTTCCCTGATATTTGTTATCTCAAGGAGGTTGGGGTTAAGACCGGCGTTTTTCGCCATGCCCCTGAATGTCTCAAGATGCAGTTTGGGTGAACACGAACCTATAACTACGCGGTCAACTTTTCCCTTCTCGATATCGTTTTTTATTTTTTCCTGGCCGACGCTGCTGCAAAGATAATCCTGTATATTTACAGTAACATTTTTATCCTCTTTGAGTTTTTCCGCGACTGCCTGGAGGTCAACAACATCACCGATATTGCCTCCGCATCTGCAAAGGTATACTCCCAGCTTCGGGGAGGATTCTTTTTTGGATGAGTCTGCTTTTGCTGGTTCTGTTTTTGTTGCTTCTACTTTTGTTGCTTCTACTTTTGATGAATCTTCTTTTGGTTCATTTGCCGGAGGCATTTCATTTTCTGTCATTATTTACCTCCGATTTTTTCTATCAATTTGTCAGTTGGAACAAAATGTTTTGAAAGTCCGAGTTCCTTCGGATCAAGTCCCATGGCAAGTCCCATGAGTTGTGTAAAATAAATAACAGGCAGGTCGATCTTGATATTATACTTTGATTCCACAGCTTTCTGTTTAGCATCAAGCATAAGATGACA
>JAPZAP010000150.1 GCA_027460585.1 Candidatus Methanoperedens sp.
CATTGCGAATCCATCTTTATCGGTTCCGCCTGTTAACTTCAGGGTATATCCTGCCATTCCGGTTATATCTCCGCCAACAACATCGCCGATGTTCTTGCCGATCAATTTATTTGCAGCCGGTCCTGTAACTGCTACCTGGTGCGCGAGTTTGCTCTTACTATCTGAAACTACTACTCTAAAATCTGCCATTATCTATATTCTCCTGTATTAATAATAAAAATTTATCGTTGATTCTTCATCTTACTTGCAGTTAATATACTTAAATATATTGCAGGCCAAACTCTTAAATCGAAGGGTCACAAGTAAAGCAACAATAAAAATAATATGCTGTATAATAAAAATCCCCCTATCAATTTCAGGTTCTTTAAAAAGAATATGCAGAGCATAGCTGTCCTGCTGCCGCTCATTCCAGGAGCGGATATTACAAAACAGCCATGCGACGGCATAATGATCTACAGCTTTGCTACGCAGCAGGCATCATCCATTTTCCAGGAAATAGCGCGCTGCAAAACCAGATGTGTATTCATAGCCGGAGGACCACACCCGTCTGCAAAACCAGAAGAGACACTTCGATTTTGTGATTATGTTGTGATTGGCGAAGGGGAGGAAACACTTCCTGAACTGATCGATGTGCTTCAAAATAATGGGGATGTTTCATCGGTCAAAGGTATTGCCTATAAAAACGGGAACGACATCGTTTTCACAGAAAAACGAGATCAGGTGGATATGGATAAATATCCGCCCTTTGAGCCGGATATCATGCATAATACTATCGAGATTACACGTGGCTGCCCTTTTGCCTGTGCATATTGCCAGACTCCGCAATTATTCGGGCACAATATGAGGCATAGAAGCATTGATATGATCTCAAAATATGCAAAGTTCCTTGGAGATGTAAGATTCACATCCCCAAATGCTTTTGCGTATGGTTCGAATGGCGTGCATCCCCGCATTGAAAAAATTGGGTCGCTTCTTCGTGCTTTATCACCGGCAAATATTTTCTTCGGGACTTTTCCTTCGGAAGTCAGACCCGAATTCATAAATGACAGCATCCTTGAGCTTATCCAGGATTATTGTAAAAACACCACGATAAATATGGGAGGACAATCAGGAAGCCAGAGAATGCTTGAAAGCATCAGGCGAAAACACACAGTTGAAGATATTATCATTGGTGCTGAAAAATGCATTGATCATGGGTTCACGCCCGTCGTGGATTTTATCTTCGGGCTGCCTGATGAAACCGAAGATGACCAGCTTGAGACCCTGAACCTGATAAAATGGCTCACTGGAAAAGGAGGTAAAGTACATTCCCATTATTTCATGCCCCTTCCCGGTACAGCGTTTGAGAATTCAATGCCTTCCCCATTATCAAAAAAAGTAAAAAAAATAATGGGTGAACTTGCCCTTCTTGGAAAAACCACAGGTGTATGGGAAAAAGATAGATAAAGATACCAGAACTCAAATTAGAGCTTGATATCCTCATTCTCAACAAGCAGCCTGAACTCATCAAGGCTCAGGCGTCCGTCCTTCTTGAACTTCTCTTTGGCAGTCTCGCGTTTCCCTTCGTTTTTCTGCCCATCGCGGACTAGCTGGTATTGTTTCATCTGTTCGAGATAAGCGTCAAGTTCTTCACGAAGTTTCGGGATCTCGGCTTTTAGGGCGCTTACTTTCTTTCGAAGTGGTGATATCCCTTTGAATTTCTCATTCAACTGTGCATGATAGGAATCTGCTTCCTTGCGCAGCGTGTCAATTTCATTATAAAGCTTTATCATCTCTTCATGGGACTTCTGTGATTCCTGTGCAAGCGCCTGTATCCGGGCATGCAAAGAATCCATATCAGTATAGATCTCTTTTCCCTTCGCATATTCA
>JAPZAP010000151.1 GCA_027460585.1 Candidatus Methanoperedens sp.
AAGCCCTCGAATTAAGCAGCGTGGTTTATTCCATACACAATGCCAACAGTGCAGAATTCATAAAAAAATTCATAAGCCCGTCTGTCATAACAGAATATAAATCAATAGATTTTCCAATCAAAAGGACATTCGGGTTTCATACGAAGGAAAGACAGGTCATAAAAGTCGAAATATACAGGATCGAGAAAAGAATAGAGGGATAATTATTAGAATCAAAAGAAAGAAAATAACAAGCAGGAGAAAGCTTGGAAAGGGTGAAGAAAAAGAATCCAAGGACTCTAAAGATAACGAGCTTGAACTTGAAGAAGAAATAGAAGAAGTGGCGCAGGAAACGGAAATTGCAGAAGATGAAACGCAAGTCCAGCCAGATCAACCCGTTGAAGAAACAGTAGAAGAAACCGCTGATGAAGTAGTTGAAGAAGAGCCAAAAGAAGAACCCAGAAAAGTATTGCCTGGAGATCTCATTGGAACTTCGGAAGAATTCATCCCGAGAAACGGCGCATATCTCGAGGGGGGGAATATTTACGCCGCCGCAAGCGGTATTGTAAATATAAACAAAAAAGATCGTGCCATATCAGTCACTCCGGTCACGAATACTCCACCGCATTTACAGGTAGGGGATATCGTTATCGGCCAGGTCACCGATGTAAAGGATTCCGTCGCCCTTGTTGAGATCGCAGGAATAAAAGGAAAAGGCGAACGCGAGATCGTTAATGCCGAACAGGCAGCCATTCATGTTTCAAACGTTAAGGACGCTTATGTCAAAGACCTGTATTATGAATTCGCACCTTTTGATATAGTAAAGGCAAGAGTACTTGACCTTCGCAACATGCGCCTGAGCACAGTAAATAAGGAACTTGGCGTCATGAAGGCTTATTGCGGAAATTGCAGGACAGTATTGAAAGTAGATAACGGCAAACTCAAATGTCCCAAATGTGAAAGGACTGAGACAAGAAAACTATCCTCAGATTACGGAACAGGCATTATTTAGGTGATATTATGGAACTAACGATCCTTAAAAAGACAGATAACGAAATCAATATAAAGGTAGCAGGGGAGACCCATACCCTCCTCAACCTGCTAAAGACAGCTTTGCTCAATAACAAGCATGTTGAAATAGCAACCTACGATATAAAGCATCCAACGATCAGCGACCCCGTGCTTTTTGTGAGAACAGACGGCGCTGACCCCATAGATGTGATAAAAAAAGCATCAAAGGAACTTATCAAAGAATGCAGTGAGTTCATTGATCTTTTTAGTAAGAAGACTAAATAAAGTTTGTACTTTTTAATTCGGTATGCATAACAACATTGTTAAAATTCTACTCACTGAAAAGAAGTAAGATAGATTTTTATTTTATTTTTCCATGATAATGTTCTGGGATATAAAAATGATATTATAAGTATTGTGTTTATTATAATCGATATTTCTGGCAGCCCATAAAGTGTGAGTTCTGCCAGAACATGGACTATGAGGGAAACTGCAATTCCTATTCTTGGCTGATCTTCTCCTGCTTCATTTTACATAGCTGTATATCATATCCCAATACGTGATACCCATAAATGAGTATTAACTCAATACTGAGTAACTGACCGGATAACATAAGTATAAAATACCATATGAATATATTTGAACAAAACGGAAAGGAAAGCTACAGAATTCAATGACGAAAAAATTACAATTATATAGTTTAGATCGAATAAAAAATATATACGGGGATGAAAAACTACAAGAAATGATAAATGCCTTTGAATGTAAAAGAAATAAAGAAATTGAAAGATTTGTTATGTATGGTGAAATGGAAAATTCACATGATTTATGTGATAATAATCGTGTCGTTTCGTATTTTATTCTTGATTATGATGATAAATTTCTTGGTTTATTTAGTTTGTTTATTAAAGCATTTCCTTTTAATGATCAAAAACCAAAAGAGTCGACACCCGTATTTTATATTCCCTGTTTGGCACGACACGATAAGGTATTATCAAATGAACTCAACATAAATGAAATACTTGACCTTGCGTTTGGAATATTATATAATGTAAGAAAAACTATTGGTGGAATTAGTACTGTTATGGTGGATACAGATGTTGAAGTGGTAAAAAATTTATACATTGAAAAATATCGCTTTAACGAGATTTGTAACCCAAACAATGATACTTTTTTACTCGTGAAAGAGTTATCAGATGTGATACCATAACGGTTATATAACATTACATCTAATGTTACGATAATAGTTTAGTTACAGTTATAGTTATAGTAACTCAGAGGATATCAAATTTATGGCTTTAAAATATTTGCACGAGGACTTTCCCCCAATAGATAGGGAAGAGTTTTTAAAAATACAGAAAGAGGCACCAAAACACAAAATAACAAAAGATTTTGTAAGACCTCAAAATAAACATTAATTTTTTTAATCTGTTATTGGTTCAATATTTTTTGGAACTTTTGCAGAATTCTGTAGACCTTAAGACAAAGTAGTTAAGGTTGTATATTCTTCATCGATAAGGTCATCCACCAAAACTCCGTTCTCAATTGCAACGAGTATGGCGCTGACCTCTATCACAACCTGTTTTGAAAGCTCTTCTTGTTTTTTATTTATCATTGAGACTACTTTTCTTTTTTCTATTCCTGTGCTGGTTATTATCCGTTCAATGACCTTTTCAAAAACTGTTTTATTCTCAATAGCGACGGTTTGCGGCTTGAATCCGGAAGGTATCTCTATTTTGGAAATATCAAAGGCAGGTCGTACAAATTCCCCGTCACGTTTTAAAAGCCCTGACCTCTGGGCCTCTGACAGTACTGATTTTGCCTGTTCAGGAGTGAACCACTTAAGATCCATAGATAGCGCCATAACAAATTCCATGTCTTTTAGCGCCTCTATTCCCTTTCTTTTAAAAGGCATAGATACTGTATAAGTAAGTTCAGACATCTTATGCGTTTCTTTTTATTTCTTCAACAATAGTATCTGCTATTCGATCACAATCAGTTCTTCCCTGGCCATCTGTAAGGTGAATGTTCATGGTAAGAACGCTATTATCAAGTTTAGTCCTTACAAGAAATGTGTCCCCCTTGAAGGCAACGCGGTTATAATTCGAATCAAGTACCGAGTATTGCAAATTTACCCTGAAATCAATAACCCCTTCCGGCGTTACATCCCGAAGGACTGTATCAAGACTGCTCTTATTAAGCCGGACAAAATCAACGCTTCTATCGGTTATTTCAATCCCGATACTTCTTTTTGCTTTTATGGGAGTGGCTTTTCGGTCCGGACCGTCCGTTATGAATTCACCGGATTGACCATCCATTCCTGCCATAATTCTTACAAGGAAGGGAAGGTTTTCCGCAAATCTAAATTTCCGTTCAAATTCCGGGTTTTGTGGGTAGAGGTGATACGTACGTCTCATACCAGCATGTATCGTTATGGTTTAATAAAAGCTTATTGCTTGGGTATTTCCTTTACTTATGCTATTATTTTAAATTTTCTGCAATAATGATATTCGAACGTCCTTTTTTTATTTTCTTGACCATTCCCCTGTCTTCAAGGTCAGCAAGCATCAGGCTGACCTTTGCTTCGCCATATTTAGCATCTTTCCTGATCTCTTTCTGGGTCGTCCGTCCACCTTTTTTCATTATCAGGTCATATAATTCACGAAGATCGTCGGGAAGTTCCCCGGTCCTATTTTCTACCGGTTTAGTTGTATTTTCAGGCGGCTCTGAAGGAATTTCTTCTTGCCCAGGAATAACAGGCTTTCTTTTCTTTTTCCAGAAAAAGAAAAGAAATATAATGGCAATCAATAAAACAACAATTATGACTGCAATATAATAAGAAACATCAGGTTCTTTTGGCTCCAATTCGCCAGTAAGATTTATATCTCCGAGATACTCATAACCCGAATCTGTAGGCGGAAAAAGAAGCAGGTCAAGATTCCTGGATTCATTGGGATTATCTATCTGCAGCTTCTCTTCACCTGAGAACTCAAGAATATTATTGATATAATATTTTGCCTTTATTGCATAACTTCCAGGAGAAATATCAAAAGAATATGTGCCATCGCCTGAAACATTATATTGCATTCTTGTAGCATTTTCGTCGATCTCAACTATTACGTTCTTAAGAGGTTTCTCAAGGTCTGACCATTCATATATGCTCCCATATATCTTCGCTGCCTGTGCGCTCATAACAAGGCCTGCAACGACAATAATTAGTAGAATAAACCTTCTTGCGGTGAACACACATTCTAATCCTAAAATAAGGTATATATAGTTTATTATAAAGCCAAAAGAGCTTTTATAATGGGTTATAAAGAATTATCAAGCATAAAAAAACTTAATCTTTTTAATGACATAAAAGTATATTTATGTAATCTGACATTATTGTATTGGGTGTGCAATCGCAATTGCGATTACAAAAAAAGAAGGAGAAAAAAATATGAAACCCACAAAATCGTTCAGGATATTAACACCTGTAATCATGTCCCTATTCATCCTGAGTATATTCTCCGGAGTCGTTGCAGCACAGGCAACAGCCGGGGAACAGTATAAACAGGCAAATGAAATATACCAGGCAAATAAGGATAAGTACGACAATGCCAGGAAGAATTTTGAAGAAGCTAAAAATATATTCGAAAAGGCTAACAAGCAGCTCGGCAAATTGAAGGACGAAAATTCAACGCAAGAGTTAAAACAAAAAGCAAAAGACTATTTATTGAAGGCTATCGACTTCGCGGAATCACAACTCCAGGTCATGAAAAGCAGGGTGGAAAATTCCGAAAAAGGATCGATACCGTTTAATGCCGTAACAGTCATTGATGGTCATACAGCTCAACTGGAGCAGTTGAAAGCAAAAGTGGAACAGGCAAATTCCACACAAGAATTAAAAGATACCCATACAGAATTGAAAAATATAGTTGTTGATATAAATCTTGAAACCCGTTATTATATGGGAATTGTGCTCAACAACAGGATAAATAATTTTATTGTCAAGGCCGATAACGTTTCTATAAGACTTGACTCAGCGATCGGAAAACTGAAAGCAAATGGAACTGACACCACTAAACTTGAAAAAGAAGTTGCCGATTTCAAGGATGCTGTAAAAAAAGCAAAGGAATCGCAAACGAAAACAAACGACCTATATGGAACCCATAATGGTTTTGCCAACGGTGGGACTGTATCAAACGAAAGAAATGCGAATAAATTCCTGGACCAGGGGAATAGGCTGCAGAAAGAAACAATAAAGAATTTGAGAAACGCAGGAAACCAGGTGATCCAGTTTGTTAAAGATTTAAGAAAGCTTGTTATGAATAAAGGGCAAGCCAGTAAAAATAATGAACTGAATGTGACCGGAGAAGTTACAACGACTCCTAACGATGAAGAATAAAGGAGATAAAATATGAAATGGATTTATATATTGATCCTGCTTGTAATATCTGCTTTTACGTTAGGATGCGTTGACAAGAATCAGACCGAAACAACCATAGCAAATACGGACCAGACTCCAGTTTCACCTGGTGGATCGCCTGTTACCCAGGCAGCGACCCCTTCAGAAGTGACCCAGACACCTGCGCCAGGCGAGGACATTTTTGGAACATATAGTGATCTGGCCACAATGGATAACGTGTCCAGCGACATGGATATGCAGATAACTTTATCAAATGAAATTTAGGTAAACGTATAGAGTTTATCTGTTTTTTTTTGTTTTTTATATTGTTTGTAATATTTGATTACAGAACTTGAACTTGCCAGCAATAAATCCGGATTTGCCATCAGGCTCAGATAAGTCTTTTAATTTTTAGAATAATATTAGTTTGATGGTGATTACTTGACTAAGAAAATCGATTGGTATGATGAATTCGTGGATCTTAATTATACGCCTGCAAAAGATGACCTGATATGTCTGTATTATTTTGAACCTGCAAAAGGGATCACGGAAAAGGAGGCGGCGGGAAGAATTGCATCCGAAAGTTCGGCAGGAACTTGGACGACCCTTTATAACCTGCCAGAAAGAGTTGAAAAAATAAAAGCCCGTGCATTTGAATTTAATGGCAAATATGTAAAGATCGCTTATCCCACAGAGCTCTGGGAGCCTGGAAATGCGCCCCAGCTCTTAAGCGGGATTGCCGGGAATATTTTTGGAATGAAGGCTCTTAAAAATCTGCGGCTTATGGATGTATCCTTACCCCAGGGCTATATCCGGTCGTTTAAGGGACCATGCCACGGTATTGCCGGGATCAGGTCATTATTGAAGATAAAAGAACGACCGATAACAGGCGCAGTCCCAAAACCAAAGATAGGATTCAGCGCAGCCGAACATGCTGATGTGGCATATGAAACATGGATGGGCGGTTTTGATCTCGTTAAGGATGATGAGAACCTGACTTCCACTTCTTTTAACCGTTTTGAAGATCGTCTTTTGCGAATGGCAAAACTCAGGGACAAAGCCGAAAAAGAAACCGGCGAACAAAAAGATGCCCTTCTGAATATTACGGGTGAAACCAGGGAAATGATCCGAAAAGCAAAATTACTCCATGATTCAGGCTGGAGGTTTGCCATGATCGATGTTGTCACTTGCGGGACAGCTTCTGTCCAGACAATGAGGGATGAATGCAGCGACCTCGGTTTAGCTATTCATGCTCACCGTGCTATGCATGCTACTTTTGACAGGAATCCAAAGCATGGGTTGACCATGTATTTCCTTGCCAAACTCATGCGGTTAATAGGTGTCGATGAAATTCATTCAGGCACTGCGATAGGAAAACTTGTGGGGAGCAAAAAAGAAGTTGCAGGGATCGCAAGCGTGCTTCGGGACTCAAAAATCAAACCGGGTGATATGCTCTCACAAGACTGGGGTAAAATTAAACCCGCACTTCCGGTATCATCTGGCGGGCTTCATCCCGGCCTTATTCCTTCGGTAATGAAAATCCTGGGAAATGATTGCACATTGCTTGTCAGCGGCGGCATACACGGGCACCCGGAAGGAACAAGAGCGGGAGCAAAAGCTGTGATGCAGGCAATAGAAGCGACAATGGAAGACATTGACCTTGATGAATACGCAAAAAAGAACCGTGAGTTAAAACAGGCTCTTGGAAAATGGGAATATCACAGGCCAAAATGAACATTTTATTCTCCCAGGACTTGTTTTATTTTTTCAGAGGCTTTTATCATTTCGATAAGTACTAATCCAAGACTTGCATCCGGTCTGGTCATAACAAAAAGCAATGCTTTTGGTCCTGCTCCCATTCCTATTATTTTTCCGTTCTTTGATTCTATGATTATCTTATCCGGAACACCCATTCCAAGTTCGGCTGCTGCAGTTTCCGCTGCTCCTATCATAGTGGCTGACATAGCGACAAATCTTTCTGCATGACGCTGCTCGGATAATGTTGATAATATTAAAAGACCGTCCCTGCTTGCTATCGCTGCTGCTTCGATCCCGCCTGTCTTGTTAATTTCTTTAAATATTACTTCTATCATTTCTATTGTAGAGGGTTCATTCATATTGATACCGCCTTCTTCAATCAACCTGCTATTGCAATTTACAATATGTTCATTCATACTATAAATAATTGTGCAAAAATGTAACAGTTGCACATTAACATCATGTCTTACTTTTGGTCAGTTCTTAGGCGGTTCTGTCGGCGCAAAATCATTTTAACAGGATGAGGAGATAAATAAATGGTTTTTGAAAAGTTGGTGTCATTTGATAAGCGGCGCCGCCCTGCCATCGAGCAGGAGAGTGCGTCTAAATAAGGACTGATGGCGGTTGGTTTGTAAATAATCTCCGCCTATCCAATTTTAGGCATCAGGAATCTTCTGATTTTTACAGTTTTATCAAGAGCATCCTGTACATCTTCCAGAGTAGCACTTTCGCCAGGATAACGGAATTCAACAGCAAAGTCGGTAATTCCTTCTACAAGAATCTCAAGTTCCTGAAAAGCAGGGTCATATTTTTCACAGTCAATAACGAGTGCGGTCAGGTCGTGTATCTTTCGAAGCTCTTCACCCTGCATGATTAGATAGGCTTTCAGCCACTTCTCAATAGCCTGCTGGCAGTGGAATCCTGTCTGATCCTCAAGTCCTTTTTGCAACACAAGTGTTTTTGCCGCAATAAAATCGCTTTCACCCTTATTGACCCACTCTCGCACTATCTCGCGCATAAATCACCTGCCCGTCCCTTAATATCTTTTTTATGAAAGGGTCTCCAATATCAATTCTATGCTTGAGTTCCTCCGGAGTTCGAACGAGTATATCCATGGGAACATAGCGGTCTTTCAATATCCGCCTGAGGGATGCAGCGCGCTTTATCGGTCTTTCTGTGGATTCCATTATCACAAAAAGATCAAGGTCACTGTCCCTGTCTGGTTTTCCCCACGCATAGGAGCCAAAAAGGATTATCTTGTCAGGGTTGAAGCTTTCGGCTATCTTTCTGGCAATGTCAGTGATTGTTTCTTTTGAGATCATAAATACATGTCTGCATTAAAGTCCTAAAAAGGTTATCTTTTTTATCTTATCAAGAAGTTCTCTGACTTCATGTTGTTTAGGTTCTTCTTTAGGATGGTCACATTTATTTCTAATAGAGGCAAGATGTTGGATTGATTTTAATAGGATTATATCAAATTCAGGTATTTTCTCAGACTTATATATTTTAGTGGCTAATGGATCAATTGTGTCGTTTTCAGCAATAGTGATTTGATTTACTTCGCATAAAGTTTTAAGAAATCTTTCTAAAGCAACTCCCCCTACAGCTCCTGCCGCTCTGTAATACTCATGTTTATACAATAATTCTGCTTGGCTCAATTCTGAATCTACTAAATCAGCAGTAATTAGTTTTTTGAAATTTGTCTCTTTAAATGAAATTATTGGGATGATTGTATGAAGAATATTTACTTGAATATCAAAAGCATTAATGAAATTATTGATAAAATATTCTTTAGCATGTATTTTATCATCCATTTTAATATAATTTTTTACAATATCATAATCAGCTTCAAATTCTGAATATTTGTCAGAAAATTTTCTTACTATTAGTTTTGAGACTGCATACCATATTTCATATCTTTTTAATATTTCTCTTTGGAAAGGTTTAGCTTTGGCAACAATTCTTAGAAAATGAATGTTATTAAATGTGTTATGATCTTCCTCACACAAATTTATAAAATTAGAATATAACTCTTCAAGTTCTTTTGCTTCTTGAATATAATCCAAAACATTAAAATTTTTCAAGCTTTTTCCTCACTTTTGGTCTCCTCCACCTCTTCCAGCGTCACCTGCACCGGCGCCTTCTCCTCCGCAGTCCCTTCTTCCTTTGCAGCCTCTTCTTTCGCAAGCGTAGCCACCCCGACGACCTTGTCCTTCTCACCGACATTCATTATCTTGACACCCTGCGTATTCCTTCCCTGCACACGGATACCGCTTGCAGGAACGCGGATGATAATGCCGTTTGAAGTCGTGATCATTATCTCTTCATCCTCACGGACAGTCCTTATATCAACCACATTGCCATTTCTGATATTGACATCAATGGTGATAACGCCCTGTCCTCCGCGGTTGCTTGTGCGATACTCGTCAAAGACTGTGCGTTTACCGAAACCGTTCTCGGTAACAGTAAGAAGCGTTGCGCCTTCCTCGACAACTGCCATGCTGACCACTTCGTCCTCGCCAACAAGCCTCACGCCTCGCACTCCATAAGCACTGCGCCCCATGTCACGGACATCGTTCTCCTCGAACCTGATGGCCTTACCATGTTTTGTGCCAATTATCATTTCCTTGGTCCCATCTGTGAGCTTTACGGACACAAGTTTATCCCCGTCATCAAGAGAGATGGCAATTATCCCTGTCTTCCTGACATTTGAAAAATCAGTAAGCTGCGTCTTCTTGGCAGTTCCTTTCTTCGTGACCATCAACAGGAAGTGATTCTCATCGAACTTGCTGATCGGTATATAGGCATTGATCTTTTCACCCTGTTCAAGCTGCAACAGGTTGACGATAGCAGTCCCGCGCGCCTGTCTTCCGGCCTCTGGTATCCCATATACCTTCAACCAGTAAACCTTTCCTTTATCGGTAAAGAAAAGGAGGTAATCGTGGGTGTTCCCAATAAAGAGGTCGCTTACGAAATCCTCTTCCTTGGTCTCCATGCCCATGACTCCCTTCCCGCCGCGCCGCTGCTGCTTGTATGCATCCACAGCGATGCGTTTGATGTAGCCGCTGTTGGTAATCGTAATTACATCGTCTTCTTTCGGGATCAGATCTTCAGTCACAAGGTCTCCGGTGCTATCAATGATCTCGGTTTTTCTCTTATCAGCAAACCGGGCCTTAATGTCTGCAAGCTCTTCTTTAATAAGCGCGAGTAATTTTATTTCACTTGCCAGGAGTTCTTTGAGCCATGCTATTGTCTTTTGGAGTTCACCATATTCAGCGTCGATCTTCTCGCGTTCAAGACCCGTGAGCCTCTGAAGACGCATGTCAAGAATAGCCTTCGCCTGTTCAATGCTGAGTTTGAATTTTTCAACAAGACCATCACGCGCATCATCAGGTGTCTTTGAAGCTCTTATGAGCTTGATCACTTCATCGATATTATCAAGCGCAATTATCAAACCTTCGAGGATATGGGCACGCTGCTGTGCTTTTTTGAGTTCGAACTGGCTTCTTCGTATTATTACATTCTTCCTGTGGGAAATATACTGGACAATTATTTCCTTAAGAGGAAGAACCATTGGCCTCCCATCGACAAGGGCGAGGTTAATAACACCAAAAGTGGTCTCAAGCTGGGTGTGCGAATAAAGCTGGTTCAAAATAATATTCGCCTGCGCCTGTCTTGATATTTCCATAACGACACGGATGCCGTCCTTATCTGATTCGTCACGCAGGTCGGTAATCCCCGCTATTTTCTTATCGCGGACTAATCCTGCTATGTCTTCTATCAATTTTGCCTTGTTCACCTGGTAGGGAAGCTCATTAACGATGATCGTTTCCTTGTTCTTCACTTCTTCTATTATTGCCCTGGCGCGCATCTTTACAGAGCCGCGGCCTGTTGAGTATGCATCCCGGATGCCCTGCCGTCCGTATATAAACCCGGCTGTGGGAAAATCAGGCCCTTTTACTAGTGTCATGAGTTCAGTCCATTCGACAGCAGGATTATCTATGACCATCATAATTCCGTCAATAACTTCCCCAAGATTATGGGGTGGCATGTTGGTCGCCATGCCAACTGCGATTCCTGTAGAACCATTGATAAGAAGATTTGGAAGCTTGCATGGAAGAACTGACGGCTCTTTTAATGAATCATCGTAGTTGGGGACAAAATCTACTGTTTCTTTATCAATGTCACCTAGAATTTCATCAGATATTTTTCCGAGGCGGACTTCAGTGTATCGCATTGCAGCGGCGCTGTCTCCATCTATACTTCCGAAATTCCCCTGTCCATCTATCAAAGGATATCGTAATGAGAAATCCTGTACCATCCTTACAAGAGAATCATAAACCGCAATATCACCATGCGGGTGGTACTTACCAAGAACGTCTCCCACGATCCTTGCTGATTTCTTGTAAGGCTTATCGTGTGTCATCCCATTCTCGTTCATAGCATACAGGATGCGTCGGTGGACAGGTTTTAGGCCGTCCCTCACGTCGGGAAGGGCGCGCCCCACGATGACGCTCATGGCGTAATCGATGTACGAGCGCTTCATTTCAACTTCAATGTTGACTGGAGTGATCTTTTCTTTAAAAAGTTGCTGTTGTGGGTCTTTTGGTTCGGGATCGGTCATGGTATATCAGCTCGAATTTGTATAAGTTAAATTTTTATTAATCGTTAAATTAAACAATCTTTGTGCTTTTCGCATCATGTATATCAACTCAACTTCAATTTGTTTAACACGAAAATCTTGATTTTTCCGGCAATATCAATGGCTTTATGTGCCTCTTCAATTGTTACATCATAATTTCCTTCCATCGGATATCTTACATCCACAGCGTAACTTGATAATTCTGAGGATATCTCATATAATCCCGAAAATTCCGGATCAATTTCTTCACATAGGGAAATAAGTTCTTCAAGCTCGTGTGTTCTTGGAATTTCTAATTTATGAAATGCGAGAAAACCCTTAAGATATTTTTCAACTGCCTGCTGGCTATGAAAGCAGATAATGTCTGCAGGCGGATCTAGCATAGATATAATATAGTTTCCTGCGATCAGGTCATTATTACCTTTATTGAACCATTTAATTGCAAGATCTTTATAATCCATAAATGACTTTTCCTTTTCTTATTATTGATGTTATGAACGCATTTGATACGTTTTTCCAATCATTGACTTCCTGCGGTGTATAAACAATAACATCTTTAGGAACTCGAAAATCACGAAGCAACTTCCTGATTCGAAATATCCTCTTATGCATCGGTTCATTTGATGGCATTATGACCAATAAATCCACATCACTGTCTTTTGTTGGGGTTCCATAGGCATATGATCCAAAAAGAATTATTTTTTCAGGATGGACTTCGCTAACAATGCGATTTTTTATTTCCTTGATAAGTTCTTCGTTTATTGGAGACATGATAATTTTATTATTTAGTTTATTTCAGACGTCCTGAACTATGGATAGCCAACATTTTATTAAACAAGGCATCGATATGCATTGGGTCTTTTTCGATAACTTTTTCATAGCACTTTATCGCCTCATCATATTTATTCAAACTATGAAGCGCAAGCCCTTTGCCATACCATGCATAGAAATAATCCGGATCGATCTCAAGTGCTTTTTCACAGCATTTTATCATTTCGTCATATTTTCTTAAATTATATGACGCAAGTCCCTTGCAGTACCAAGAATCAGCATGATCAGGATATAAACTGATTGCAACTTCATAACAACTTCTCGCTTCATCGAACCTGTCCAGGATATGAAGCATCAGCCCTTTGTTGTACCAGATAAACCATGAATAACCACCTTTTGGATCAAGTTCGATCTCTTTATCGAAACATTTTGCAGCCTCTTCATATCGTTCAAGACTTTTAAGTGCAAATCCCTTCCAGCGCCATGTTTTTGAATGTTTGGGATTAAACTCTAAAACCCTGTCGTAACATGCCATTGCATCATTAAATTCGTTCAAATTATGATGCGCGCGTCCTTTATTGAACAGGGCATCGACATTTTTTGGCTCAAGCTTCAAAATCCTGTCAAAAAATTCTATTGCTTCGTTATATTTTTTCAAATTACTGAGGGCAAGACCTTCTTGAAGCCATTTATCGGGATTTTTTCTTTTTGTGGAGGATTTCATAAACTTACACCATTTTCAAATATATCTGTTATGAACTGGTCGCCAATTTTTCTTCTTTTTTCAGCTTCTTCAGGAGTAAGCACAATAGGTGCAACCGAAAATCCATTTCTTAAATCACGAATGAGACGTTTAATAGTAGCTATTCTATCAAAAAACCGTTCTTTACTTGGCGCTATAACTAATAAATCTATGTCGCTGTCTTCTGTTTCCTCTCCTCTGGCATAAGAACCGAATAAAATTACGGTATTGGCATCATATTTTTCTTTCAACCGTTCGCTTATCCTTTTCATTCGGTACAATATCTCATTCTTCATTGTTTTCTTTTCTGCACCCTTTAAACATCCAGATTCCTGACATCCTTCGCATGCTTCTCGATGAACTCGCGCCGCGGCTCAACCTTGTCGCCCATGAGTGTTGTAAATATCTCATCAGCTTTGATGGCATCCTCAAGTGTTACTTTGAGCATGGTGCGTGTCCCTGGATTCATGGTAGTATCCCAAAGCTGTTGGGGATTCATCTCTCCTAAACCCTTATAACGCTGTAAGGTCATGCCTTTTCGTCCATATTCTGATAAAAAAATAGCCAAATCAACATCTGACGAAACTTCTTGTTCTTTAGCTTCGGATTCCACAATAATATAAGGAGGTTTTCCTAAAGATTCAATTTTTTTGTGAATCTCATATATTTCGTTATATTCAGGTGAATCAATTAAATTTGCCAAAGATTTTTTAGTTTTTTCATCAAAATCACCCTCAATTTTTGCCGTCATTATATTTTCATCTGATTTTTCAAAAGAGAAATTTTTTACGTTTGGATTGTTGGCGAATTCTTCTGCGGCTTTTCCAATATCTGATTTCGCAATACTACCTTTCAAGATATTCCCTTTTTTGATATATGTATCGATAAGACTCGCAGGAAGACCAGTCTTTTGATATTTTTCAAAAAAATTTTTATATTTTACAAGATCATTTAACAAACTAGCTATTTCATCCTTGGTATATTTTTTACCAATCGATTTGGAATATAAACTAATATTTTCGGATGTATATTTGCTGAACCATTTATCTAATTCGATTTCATTATAAACATAGAACTCTGATTTGCCCTTCTTCACCTTAAAAAGCGGCGGCTGGGCGATATAAATAAACCCGCTCTCGATAAGAGGGCGCATGTACCTGTAAAATAAAGTAAGAAGAAGCGTCCTGATATGGCTTCCATCAACATCGGCATCAGTCATGACTACTATCTTATGATAGCGTGTTTTCAGGATATCGAATTCCTCACCTTCGCCGATACCGGCGCCTATGGCTGTAATGAGCGCGCGTATCTCCTCGTTCTTCAATATCTTTGTGAGGCGCGCCTTCTCGACGTTCAAGATCTTGCCGCGAAGCGGAAGGATGGCCTGGAATTTGCGGTTTCGACCCTGTTTTGCCGACCCGCCTGCTGAATCTCCTTCCACGATATATATTTCGCTTAATGCCGGATCTTTTTCAGAGCAGTCCGCAAGTTTACCGGGAAGCGCGCTTATTTCAAGTGCGCTCTTTCTCCGCGTGAGTTCACGGGCTTTTCTCGCTGCTTCACGGGCCTCTGCCGCTTCCAGGGCCTTCATTAAAATGCACTTGGCTGCCGCAGGGTTCTCTTCGAGGTACTCGGAAAGCCCGTCTGAAACGAGCGTTTCCACTATTCCTTTGATATCGCTGTTGCCGAGTTTTGTTTTTGTCTGTCCCTCGAATTGCGGATTCGTAAGCTTGACATTGATGATCGCGGTGAGTCCTTCCCTCACATCGTCCCCTGAAAGCTTATCGTCGCCTTTCAGGAAATTCTTCGACTTGGCATAATCATTTGAGACTTTGGTAAGCGCAGCCTTGAATCCCACAAGATGAGTTCCGCCCTCGTGAGTGTTAATATTATTGGCAAAAGCATAGACGTTCTCGGTATAGCTGTCGTTGTACTGCATTGCGATCTCAACAACTGTCGTGTCTTTTTGCTTCTGGAAATAAATGGGCTTATCATGCAGCATTGTCTTATTCTTGTTCAGGAACTCAACGAAGGATACAATGCCGCCTTCGTACTGGAATACATGCTCTATCTGCGTGAATTCCTCTTTAAGGGATATCTTGACCCCCTTATTCAAAAATGCAAGTTCACGAAGCCTGTTTTCCAGGGTTTCAATATTATATTCAAGGGTTTCGAATATAGTTTTATCAGGTTTGAATGTGATCGTCGTCCCGTTTCCAGTAGAGTCTCCTATCGTGGTCACGGGGGTTACAGGTTTCCCAAATTCGTATCTTTGCTTGTAGAGTTTACCGTCGCGCCTTACTTCCGCCTCAAGCCATTCGGAAAGTGCATTTACTGCTGAAACTCCTACACCGTGAAGACCTCCGGAAACTTTGTAGGCATTATTATCGAATTTTCCACCGGCATGGAGCATCGTAAGTACGATTTCAAGCGCAGATTTCTGGTATTTCGGTATTACCTCGATTGGGATGCCTCTTCCGTTATCCACGACTTTTACACTGTGATCGGGTCTTATGGTCACTTCGATATTCGTACAAAAACCCGCAAGCGCTTCGTCTATGCTGTTATCCACAACTTCATAAACAAGATGGTGGAGCCCTCGTGCATCCGTACTTCCGATATACATACTTGGACGTTTGCGTACGGCTTCAAGTCCTTCAAGCACCTGTATCTGTCCTGCCCCATATTCTGTATTTACATCATTCATATCGAATACCTTTTGAATAAATATACTA
>JAPZAP010000152.1 GCA_027460585.1 Candidatus Methanoperedens sp.
GATAACAATAGGCAAGGGATTACAGGGACCAGTAAAACGATGGGGTATCCAGTTACAGAAATCCAAACACTCAAGAGCAGGAAGTGTCAGGGAAATTGGGACTCTTGGACCATGGCATCCATCACGAGTAAGCTGGAGAGTTCCACAATTGGGGCAAATGGGATATCACCAGAGAACAGAATTCAATAAGAGGATCATGCAAATGGGCAAAGACGGAAAAGCCGTTACGCCTGAAGGCGGATTCGTAAATTATGGAATTATCAGGAATGATTATGTAATTATTAAGGGAAGTATACCCGGGCCGGTCAAGAGATTGGTACGCATACGACCCGCTATCAGACCGAAGAAACAATCACAGGGCCAGGCACCTGAAATATCATATATAAGCCTTGAATCAAAGCAGGGGTGATCCCATGGATTTGAATATAATAGACTTATCAGGAAATTCCACGAAAAAAATTACTTCAAAACTATTTGATGAGCCATACCGTCCCGACCTTATAAAAAAGGCAGTGCTTGCGGCACAGGCTAATCGCATGCAGCCTTATGGACCACATATGTATGCCGGCTTAAGGACGTCTGCTGAAGGCTGGGGCCCAGGCAGAGGCGTTTCACGTGTTGCCAGAATTATGAATGGCAGCAAGGCAGCAAGGATCCCGCAGGCAGTTAAAGGCAGACAGGCACATCCCCCGAAGCCTGAAACAGACAGGACAGAAAAGATCAATGATAAGGAGCGCAAGAAAGCCATAAGATCAGCACTTGCAGCGACCGGAAATGTTGAACTTGTAAAAAAGAGAGGACATCAGTTCTCTGCATCATTACCACTAATAGTTACGGATGAACTTAGTGCCCTTACAAAAACAAAAGATGTAAGATCTTTCCTTGAGGCAGCTAAACTGTGGGATGATATCTTAAGAGCAAAACAAACAAGAGTCCGTGCAGGAAAAGGAAAACTGCGCGGCAGGCGATACAAACAGCCAAAAAGCATTCTGATCGTAACAACGCAAGATAATGGTGTAGTTAAGGCTGCACGTAATCTTGCCGGTGTCGATGTAGTCAATTATGACCAGCTAAATGCTGAATTACTTGCTCCCGGAACACATGCGGGGCGCCTGACAATTTACACAGAGTCGGCAATTTCAAAACTCGAGGAGGCAATGGAATGATACAGCATCCATACGTGACAGAAAAAGCAACTCTGATGGCTGAAAAGGACAATGTCCTCCAGTTCATCGTTGATATCAATGATACTAAACCAACAGTGAAAAGAGAGATAGAATCACTCTTTAAGGTAAAGGTAGAACGCATCAATATGATGATGACTATGAAAGGAAAAAAGAAAGCCATAGTGAGTTTTTCACAGCCAAATACGGCCACAGAACTTGCTTCAAGGCTGGGAATATTCTAGGTGAGAAAATGGGACATAGAGTAATGGGTCAAAGTAGGGGAAAAGGTTCTCCTACATATAAAGCGCCTTCTCATAAATTCAAAGCGAATCTCGAACACCTGAAAGTACAGGAAGGGATTGTTACTGGAAAAGTGCTTGAAATTATACATGATACAGCACGTTCTGCACCAATAGCACGCATTTCATTCAGTAATGGCCAGGAGAGGCTGATGCTGATCCCGGAAGGCATAGAAGTAAGCCAGGAAATCCAGTGCGGCATTTCAGCTCCGGTAGAGCCGGGAAATACGCTGGTACTTGCAGAAATTCCGGAAGGAATACCAATCTGTAATGTAGAGTCACAGCCAGGTGATGGCGGAAAATTTGCCCGTGCGACTGGCATGTACGGTATACTTGTAGCACATGATGCGGGTAAGACAGTTGTGCAGCTGCCAAGCGGTGAGATGAAATGGCTAAATCCGAAATGCAGGGCAACTATTGGGGTTGTTGCAGGAAGCGGAAGGACAGAGAAACCCTTCGTTAAGGCAGGAAAGAAATTCTACAGAATGAAAGTAAGAGCGCGCAAATGGCCAAGAAGCAGAGGCGTGGCAATGAATGTGGTTGACCATCCCTTCGGAGGTGGAGGACGCCAGCATCCTGGAAGACCAAAGACCGTAGCAAGAGGAACGCCGCCAGGAAGAAAAGTGGGCTCTATTGCTGCAAGAAGAACAGGATATAAGAGGTGAGTTAAATGGCAAGACGAGAATCATCGAAAATACCAAAGAGAAAAGGTGAATTTACATTCAGAGGAAAATCACTGGAGGAGCTCAAAAAGTTAAGTCATGATGAGTTTGCACTCCTTGTTCCTTCAAGACAGCGCCGCACTTTGCAGCGTGGAATATCAGAGGATCATAAGAAATTGCTGCATAAAGTCAAAATAAAAGATCCTAATATCAGGACACATTTGCGGGATATGATTGTCCTTCCGGAAATGGTTGGTATGAAAATAGCGATACATAGCGGTAAAGAGTTCACACCAATAGATATCCTTCCTGAAATGATGGGCCATTATTTTGGAGAATTCGTGTTAACACGTAAGAAAGTCTCTCACGGTGCAGCAGGTATAGGCGCAACAAAATCAAGCAAATTCGTTCCATTGAAGTGATTTACATGAAATTAAATTTCTCTATTGAACCCACACCTGAAAAAACATCAAAGGCTATGGGCAAGGAACTTCATATTTCAAGAAAACATGCACATGAGATTGCTACGGCGATCAAAGGTATGAAACTTGAAATTGCACAAAAATTTCTTGAAAATGTAGCTGCATTGAAACAAGCTGTTCCATATAAAAGATTCACACGAAATATCCCTCACAGGAAAGGGATGTGCACCGGTAGATATCCCCAGAAGGCTGCAAAAGAATTCCTCAAGGTCTTAAAAAATGCACAAAGCAATGCCACTTACAAAGGTCTTGATCCCATAACTATGAGGATCACCCATATAGAGACCAAGAAAGGGCATACCTACATGGGGCAATATCCCAGGGCACAAGGAAGAGCCACGCCAAAAAGAGGAGAAACAGTTACAGTAGAAATGATAACAGAGGTGCAATAATGGGCGTGGAAAGAAAATTCGTTAAAAATGGATTTGACAAAACCCAGATGGCAGAATACTTTTCCAAACAATTGGAAAGGGCAGGTTATGGAGGCATGAATATCAACAGGACCCCAATGGGTACCCAGGTTACTATATTTGCCGAAAAACCAGGTATGATCATCGGAAAGGGCGGAAGGACGATCCATAAGCTTACACATGATCTTGAAACTGTTTTCAGTGTTGATAATCCGCAAATAGATGTCCAGGAAGTAAAAGTTCCAGAACTGAATGCCCAGATGATGGCATCAAGACTGGCCGGAGCTATTGAACGCGGGTTATACTTCAGGAAAGCCGGTCATAATATGCTGAGAAGAATAATGGAATCCGGGGCGCTTGGATGCGAGATCGACATTGCCGGAAAATTGACAGGTCCAAGAAAAAGGACTGAAAAGTTCGTAGCAGGTAATATGCTTCATGCAGGTAATCCTGCAATGGAACTTGTTGACAAAGGCTTTGCAATTGCCATAAAGAAACTCGGCGTTATCGGATGCCGTGTAAGGTTGATCCGACCGACGGTTAAACTTCCAGGCAGATTCAAGATCGTAGAGGTTACTGTTCCCCAGGAATCTGTTCCCGCTGCAAAGAAGCCAGAGGGCATAAAAGAACTCGTAAAGTCTGCACCGATTGCAAAACCGGAAGTTAAGAAACCAGTACCTGAGATCACAAAGGAATCAGTTCCGGAAGAAGGACATTCAGGCAATATTGAAGAACGATTGCATGGAGATGTCCTTGAGCATAAACATTCAGAGTATGATTACTGGCATCCCGCTTCACGAACCCATAAACAGGAGGAGTAAGCGATGGCAATACTAAGATCTGAGGAAGTCCGGAAAATGAACTCTGATGAGAGGCAGGATGAACTTGACAAACTTGTGATGGAATTAATAAGGGAACGCGCCGTAACTTCAGCAGGCGGCGCCCCTGAAAGTCCGGGAAAGATCAAAGAGATCCGAAGAACGATCGCCCGGATAAAAACGATCCAGACGGAGTCTAAAAAATAATGAAGCTGACACCACAGAATATCATACACCATGAACTCAACGGTCTTGATACCAAAGTAGTGGACAGCACGAACAGATCCCTCATCGGAATAGAGGGACGAATAATAAATGAAACAAAAAACCTATTGACCATAGGAACTGATGTCCAGGAAATAAATATCCCAAAATCCTGTTCATCTTTCATATTCACAATTCCACCGGTTAATGGCAAACGTTACTTGCCATTGACAATAAAAGTCGATGGAAAATTATTGCTCTCGCAACCCGAAAACAGAATCCAGACAAAATTTAAGAAAAAATTCAGGAAATAGAAGAGGTATAATAATGACACGTGATATTGGGTTGGATGTTCAACCGCCAACAAAAGAATGCACAGATCCGAATTGTCCATTTCATGGAACCCTGTCTGTAAGAGGCCAGGTCTTAAGCGGAGTAGTTGTAAGCGATAAAATGGATAAAACAGTAGTCGTGCAGAGAAGATATGTGAAAAAGAACGTAAAATATGAGCGATATGAGAAAAGAAAATCAAAAGTCCATGCTCATAATCCCCCATGCATAAACGCTACAGAGGGAGCAATTGTAACGATCGCAGAGTGCCGCCCCTTAAGTAAGACAAAATCCTATGTAATAGTAGAGGTGTCAAAATGAGAGGAATGAAGGCAAAGATCCCCCGCGCATTAAACACAGCGAGCCGAATGGAATGTGCAGATAATACGGGTGCGAGGATCGTAGAAGTTATATCGGTATTGAAATACCGCGGTGTCAGGAACAGATACCCACGCGGCGGTATTGGAGATACTTTAATTGTAAGCGTCAAGAAAGGAACACCGGAAACAAGAAAACAGGTTTTCAAAGCTGTAATAATACGCCAGAAAAAAGAATTCAGGCGGCCCGATGGAATGAGAGTTTCTTTTGAAGATAACGCAGTAGTGATCGTAGATGATGAAGGTGTGCCCAAGGGTACTGAGATAAAAGGCCCTGTAGCCAGGGAAGCAGCGGAACGTTACTCCAAGATATCATCCGCAGCCTCCATAATCGTGTAGGTGAGAAAATGGTATCAACACAACCAAGAAAACAGAGAAAATCAAGGTACCAGGCACCTTTACATTTAAGACATAAATTAATAGGTGCGATGTTAAGCCCTGAACTTCGAGAAAAGCATAAAATAAAAAGCATTCCAGTCCGTGCAGGAGATATCGTAAAAGTAATGCGCGGAGATAATAAAGGAAAAGAAGGAAAAGTTGCAGCGGTCAATCTTACAAGCATGACAATTACGGTTGATGGTGTAAGTGTAACAAAATCAGATGGTACAGAAGTGCCAAGACCCGTCCAACCTTCAAATGTAATGATAATGAAATTAGAAACCAAAGATGAAAAGCGCCTGGGTGATTAAATGGCAAGACATCAGAAAAGAGTAGCAGCGCCAATATCATGGCCTATTACAAGAAAAACACATCACTGGGTAGTCGGTGCTAATGCCGGAGCCCATTCAATGGAAACAGGTATTCCATTACTGGTGGTTGTTCGTGACATTCTTAAGGTTGCAAACAATGCCAGGGAAGCCAAGAAGGTAATAAATGAGAAAAATATCTGCATCGATGGCACGCCAAGAACAGATTACAAACATATGGTAGGGCTTTTCGATATTGTATCGATACCAGCTACAAATGAATATTATAGGGTTCTACTGGATAACCACAACAGGTTTAAATTGTTCAAGGAAGATGCCAGCGCTGCAAAGTTATGCAGGATAAACAATAAGACTATCGTCACGAAAGGAGCTGTACAGCTCAACCTGCATGACGGCACAAACCTTCTTGCATCCAATGATTACAAGACCTTTGATACGGTAATTCTTGATACAAAAGAACGAAAGATCGTAAAGCACATTGGGTATAAACCCGGAAATCTTGCTATGATCGTTGGCGGAGAACACTCTGGAGAGATCGGGAAAATAAAGCAGATCCGCAAAGTCAGAGGTTCAGGAACGAACATGGTAGCCATATCAAATGAACGGGAATTTGAAACGATTGAAGATTATGTATATGTCATAGGTGAAAACACACCTGAGATAAAGGTGGTTTAGATGAATACGATGAGAAAACCTTCGATCGATAAAGTCACAGTACATATCTGTACAGGAGAAAGCGGCGAGCGATTGACCAATGCAGAAAAACTGCTCGGGACGATCGTCAAGCAAAAACCTGTTAGATCAATCGCCAAGAAAACCTTGCCGAATTTTTCGATCAAGAAACATGAACCGATCGGCTGCAAAGTGACCTTGAGGGGAAAAAATGCCCAGGAGTTCCTTAAGACCGCATTTAAGATCATTGAAAACAGGATAAATGCATCACAATTCGATGAGAACGGGAATTTTTCATTCGGGGTTGAAGAACATACCGATTTTCCCGGAATGAAATACGATCCCTCAATAGGCATTTATGGAATGGATATTAACGTGGCCTTAAAAAGAGCGGGATACAGGATACGCACCCGGAAGATCGAGAACCATAAAATATCCCATGAACACAGATTGAAAAAAGATGACGCTATTTCTTTTGTAAAAGAGAAATACGGTGCGGAGGTAATTTAAATGGAAAGAAGTAATAAAAAATTCGGAGCCGGTGCCAATGCCTGCAAACGCTGCGGCAGGAAACAGGGGCTTGTCCGGAAATATGGATTATACCTCTGCAGGCAGTGCTTCAGGGACACGGCATACCAGATGGGCTTTGAGAAATATACATAGGTGATTATAATGTTATTAGATCCACTTGCAGATGCATTATCAACAATAAAGAATGCAGAAATGACAGGCAAACCAGATTGCACTCTCCGCCCGGCCTCAAAGCTTATAGGAAACGTGCTTAAGGTCATGAAAGAAAAAGGCTATCTCGGCGATTTCGAATTCGTAGATGACGGGAAATCTGGCATTTTTAAAGTACAGCTAAAAGGAAAAATCAACAAATGCGGAGTAATCAGGCCACGACATGCCGTAAGGAATACCGACTTTGAAAAATGGGAGAAGCGGTATTTGCCAGCAAAGGGCTTTGGCTCTATTATACTGACGACCCCAGATGGAGTAATGACCCACAGTGAAGCCAGGGATAATGGTATTGGCGGAGAGCTACTCGCTTACGTTTATTAGGTGAAAAATATGGAAACCAAAAGAACAATCCAGATCCCTGAGGGCGTTAATATCAATATCGAAACTGTAAATGTTTCGGTATCAGGTCCACAGGGTCAACTCCAGAAAAAACTCTGGTATCCGGGAGTTGCCATAAAGAAAGCTGATTCAGAAGTTATTGTGGAAACAAACAGCCCACGAAGAGAACAGCTTGCAATTCTGGGCACATATGAATCCCATTTAAAAAATATGATCACTGGCGTTACAACAGGATACGAATCTAAGATGAAAATCGTATATTCACATTTTCCTATTCAGATAAAAACTGAAGGGAACAGGGTGATCATAGGCAATTTCCTTGGTGAAAAGAAAGCAAGGAAAGCCAATATCAGGGGTAATACCAAGGTCACAATAAAAGGCGATCAGGTCATTATCAACGGGATAAATAAGGAAGATGTAGGTCAGACCGCTGCCAACATCCGTCAGGCTACAAAAATAAGAAAATTTGACCCCAGGGTGTTCCAGGATGGGGTTTACCTCGTGGAGCAGTAAGGACGGTGAAAATATGGAAGAAGAAGCAATAAAACAGCTTACAACTATAGATGGTGTTGGCAAGGCGAAAGCTAAACTCCTTTTTGATGCCGGATTCCAGACAATAGGATCTATCAAAAATGCAGACGAAGTTGAGATCAATGGCATAAAAGGAATAGGCGAAAAACTTGGAAAGAAAATAAAAGCATCTGCTGACCAGATGGTTGTTGAGGAAGAGACTAAGGAAGAAGAGAAGCCTGTTGAAATGATAGAAGCTTCACCCGTAGTAATTACACTTGACGCAGAGACAAAGAGACTTCTTAATGTGAGGAAAAAACAGAAAAGCAAAAAACCCACATTCAAGCAGACAGACTCACACAAGAAGAAGAAGCTCGCAGATTACTGGAGAAAACCGGACGGAATACACAATAAAACACGATATGCAAAGCATGGAAAATGTCCTCTTGTAGAAGCAGGATATGGAAGTCCTGCTGCAGTCCGGGGGCTTCATCCTTCAGGTTTTGAAGAGATCCTTGTAAATAATGTTAAAGATCTTGGATCCGTTAATATTGACAAACAGGCTGCCAGGATAGCCCGGACAGTAGGTGCAAAAAAGCGTAGCGATATTGAGAATAAAGCTGCTGAATTGGGATTAAAGATATTAAACCCCACAAGGAAGGTAGAATAAAATGACAGATCTGGCAAATCAGAGACGGCTGGCTGCTGAAGTTATGGACATTGGGGTCAACCGCGTATGGATGGACCCTGAAGCATACAAGGATATATCACAAGCCCTGACAAGGGAAGATATCCGTAACCTGATCGGCGAAAAGAAGATCGGAAAAAGAGCGATCCAGGGAGTTAGCCGTGGCAGGGCCCGGAAAGTTGATGAGACCCGTGCATACGGACACAGGAAAGGTCATGGTTATCTTCGCCGAGATGGCGGCCATTGCGCTTGAGCGCGCCCAGATGACCCGGCAGATGATTTTGAGGACAATACGGCTGGCCGAGATGCGCGATCCTCGGGAAACCGGCGCCCATGTGAACCGGGTGGGCGGGTTTGCCGTTGAGATCTATGA
>JAPZAP010000153.1 GCA_027460585.1 Candidatus Methanoperedens sp.
AAGTGGTTTTGTACCTGCCGCTACCTGGTCAATTACCTTATCTATCTCCGTCTGGACCAGCCTTATTGCGCCGCATATTGCCAATACCTTTAAAGCATCTGTATTGAAAGTTGCCATCTCAACACAGTCAAGGAACTCCCTTTTTGCACCGATCAAAGGATCAACTGGAAGTATTAAATATCCAAAGCCTGCTTGTTCCAGTTTTTCCCTGTCTTCTTTCTTCGTTGGTCCGTCAGAGACCACGATGGTTGGTGTGCCTTTCCAGAGTTCTCTTCCTGCTGTCGGGCCCGGAGCGCTTGAGTTGGGGCTGATCATTACCATGAAGTCAGGAGCCCAGTTCTTGACGCATCCTGTTTCAGCCGCTTCATCCTTTCCCATCTTTGCCCCTGTTCCGAAAACACGTACTGCAATTCCCTCTCTCGCTGCAATCTCATCAAGTAATAGGTCTATCACCTGTGAGGTCCCTAAATTTCCAAGTTTTATAAAGCCTACTTTAACGACCATATTTGATCACAATATTGAGAATCGTCAGGGTTATTTATAAGGTTTTTGAAATTGTTCTGGGATTTTTTGGCATAGTGCCGAAAATGCGTGTGGATTTCAATGCATCCTGTCGATTTCATGCATTTTATCAAAGTCACTGTCAAACGAAATGATTTTTTTTACGCGGTGTTTTTTCATAACTTCTATGGAAGATGCATCCGCCAGCGATATCGAGCCGTCATACTTGAGAAAAGTATCCATTGCTTTTTCCAGCATCTCTTCATTAATAAATTCTATTTTGCAATTGTCCTGAAAGTATTCATAAAGGGTTTTTCCGGCTTTTCCACCCTGAAATGAGCCTAACATGGTAATGCTTTCACTTATGATAAGTTCTGAGATGAGCAAGGGTTCTTTGATTTTTTCAGCAAGCTTCAGTGCATCCTTATGCCACCTGTCATTTTCTCTTGCAATGGCGATAAAAAAAGATGAATCCGCAAAGATCATTTAAGTCCCTTCTGTACCTGCTTTTTGGACTCTACTGCATCTCCTCCTGCTTGTGCAATCCCGATAATATCCTTCAATGTCCGTTTCCTTCTTGGTTGTACGATTATTCCTTTCTCGCTCTCAATCCATTCCAGAACATCTCCTGGCATCAGGTTATGGACTTTCCTTATTTTTGCAGGTACTACGGTCTGATATCCTTTTGAAATAACTGTTTCAGTGAGCATATTGGTTCACAATTTTACTATCTTTCAAAGTATTTAGTTCTTATCTTGAGAACGTACTCTATTTATTTCAAGATTCACTCATATGAGAAAAAAGAATTTATAAACGTAAACAAATCAATAAATAAAATACTGATCATGACCAAACCCGACTCCATCCTGGAAATAAGCACCGGCAGCCATTCGAAGCTTTATGCGACAAAAGGAAAAGAATGGAAGCTATTTGTGGGCATAGACATAAACATGAACCTCTGCCGCCAGGCAAAAAAACAGGGGCTTGAGGCGGTATGCTGCGATGCCTTTAACCTCCCCTTCAAACCAAAATCATTTCAGGACGTTTACATCCAGTGCTTCACCTCGCTTCTTGAAAAAGATGCCCTCGCGGATGCTTTCCAGAAAAGCGATTATGATGAGTTTTGCGAATTCATGGGTAAGGAAATAGATTATGCCTGGCAGGTCATAGACCCGTTCTATGAGCTGTTGCTTGAGTGCAAACAGGTCAGCGAACACATAATATGTCTTCCCTCATGCGAACATGAAATGAATAAGTACCTTGTGAACGCTGTCAAAAACCTGCCCAGCGTCACGGTCGATGTTGATAACCCAAAAAATTGGGGCGCAAAGGGAAAAGCCTGTGTAATGTATCTGGATATTGATTGCACGATATACGTTTAATTACAAACATTTTTAGTAAATAAAAATAATCTTAGATGCTATGGTAAGAGTTCTTGCGACTGGTACTTTTGATCTATTGCACCCTGGCCACATGCTTTATCTGTCTGAGGCAAGAGCGCTTGGCGATGAGCTTTATGTTATTGTGGCGCGTGAATCCATGATAAAACACAAACAAAAACCGGTCGTCCCTGAAGAGCAAAGGCTGGAGATGGTCCAGGGGCTTCGTGTCGTGGATAAGGCAATGCTTGGAAGCAAGATCGATATATTTGAGCCACTTCGCGAAATAAGACCCGATATCATAGCACTTGGGGCAAATCAGTTTTTCAAGGAAAAGGATCTTGAGGCGCAACTGAGAGTTCATGGGATAGATGCAAAGGTTGTAAGGATCACCTCTTTCAGGCAATGTGAACTATGCAGCAGTGCGGCGATCATGCGAAAAGTGATTGAACGTTGCGGGAAGGAACATAAAGGTGAAAGATAATTATATAATCTGAAGATCGGATCGTTCCAATTGCTCAATTATTTCATCCGCAGGCAATCTGCCAGGAGCACGATCATCCATTCCCCTCATTATTTCCATAATTGAGTCGATTTCCTGCGTCTTGTTTATTTCCACACGAACCTTTTTCACATTTTCCATCCCCTTTGTGAACCACTGGGCAGTGAGCTTCAGATCATTGAACGAAAGCAGATCATAATTCCGGCATAGCGCCACATACTCGAAAAAATCCCCTAACCGTTCTCCTCTTTCCTGTTCTGGTAATATTTCCCCGGTTTCAAGATAATGTGATATTCTCCTGAAAATATAAGGATGCCCAATCGCAGCACGTCCGATCATAAGCCCGTCACAATCCGTATATTCCAGGACATGTCTTGCGCTTTTCTCATCATAAATGTCCCCATTGGCTATAACCGGAATGGAAAGTTCTTTTTTAATGCCTTTTATGAAATCAAGATTGGATTTCCCGGAATAACCTTGTTTCTGCGTCCGTCCGTGGACTGTGATGGCACAAGCTCCTGATTTCTCAATAATGCGTGCGATCTTCAAAGTCTCTCCGAAGTCTTTTAATATCCTCATTTTTGCAGTGAGCGGTACTTCAAGTGTTTGCGATAGTTGTTCTATTATCTTACCGATCAGTTCAGGTTTTCTTAAAAGCCCTGAACCGCATCCGTTTTTAATGATCTCCTGGGCAGGACAGCCAAAATTGACATCAATAAATTCGGGTCTATATCTTTCCTGCAGGAAATATGCCGAACGTGCCAGGTTATCAGGCGCAGAGCCCATCAATTGTATCCCCATCGGTCTTTCATCAGCGCAGGTAAATCCCCTTTCTATACTTTTTGGGTTCTGCCGCACAACTGCTTCGGAAGATGTCATTTCCGAAATAACAAGAGACACTCCATACCTCTTGCATAGGAGCCGAAACGGCAGGTTTGTTACACCCGACATCGGCGCAAGAACAAGATTTCCTTTTAACTTCAGGTTTCCAATTGTTAAGTGGCTCATGCGGTTTTCAATCACTGTAATTGTAGATTGTTTATTTAAATTATATCCATTCGTAAACTATATATATTATGTTCGCATACATACGAACTAATGGGCAGATCTCTTTTGAACCACCACCCAATCTGCCCATAACTCCATAATTCATTCAATTATTTGATCGATGCATCCTTTTTCTGTATCCGGGCAACTTTATTTTCAAATTCAGGGTTCCTGATAGCATTAAGATGCAGCCCCACTTCTTCAATTGAATAACCCAGCGCCAGCCCAAGCAACTGGCTGTAATGAACCACAGGAATATTGAATATTTTTCCACCTTTTGCCAGTTCTACCTGGCCACCGTCATACTGCAAATGGCAGAAAGGGCACGCTTCCACGATGCAGTCAACACCTGCTTTTTTCATTCGTTCGAGCTTGTATTCAGTCATCTTAAGTGAAGTTTCAAGCATCGCAGAACGAACACCTCCGCCTGCGCCGCAGCAGCTGTTTTTCCCCTCATACGGGACGCTTATGGCTCCAGTTGCTTCAACAAGCCCATCAAAAAATATGGGGTATTCTGCGCCTCCCAGTTTCCTTGCTTTCGTGGGTTTGAGGAGATGACATCCGTAATGCACGGCGACCCTGAGTTCAAGAGGTCTTTGGATAAGCTGGTCGATTTTTTCCTTTCCGATTTCCTTATCCAGGAATTCTATAATATGCCTTACTTCGATAGTGCCTTTATACTCTTTACTTATTTTTTTTAGATGAGTATTTACTTGTGCCCGAAGTTCACTATCGTTTTTCAAAATATTGTTCGCATCCATCAAAGAACTGAAACATCCGTTACAGATAGTTAGCAGATCGGTATTTTTCTCTTCAGCCAGAATAATATTCCTTGATGCAAGAGTCAGCCAGGTTATTTGATCAAAAGACCGGAAAACCCCGGGCGCCGGGCAGCATGAAGCTTCCTTCAGCTCACTCCATCTAATCATGAGCCTGTCAAGTACAAGTTTTGTGGCTTTTTCTATGCCAGGATAACGGTTAGGGATGAGGCATCCAAGGAACAGGGACAGGTCTTTCATTCGTGTATCAGCTCATTAAAACCGGTCGATTCAAGGAGTGTTTTTACATCCTTTAGCGCTTTTGGGTACTTTCGGACTGTTTCTGGCTCAGAAAGGCCGATTTTTTCCCGTAGCGTAATATGTATATCATCGATCGGGACTGCATGTCCCGTTTCTATGAGGAATTTACAGACAGACCTGTGTGACGGCAGGATATGCCCTTTTTTCGCAGCTTCTGCGCGAAGGGATAATATGGCGTCTGTGACTTTTATTCCGCGCGGGCATCTTTCTTGGCAGTTATAGCATGTCGTGCACATCCAGAGGTCAGGCTGGTCTGAAATGTCTTTTTTTATTGAATCTTTAATAATTCTTCTCACATTCAGGCTTGTGTACTTTCCTGAGGGACAGCTTCCCGTACATGCGCCGCACTGGAAACATGTGAGTATGTCGGAATTTTTCATTGTGGGAATTATGTGGGTGATTGTATTTAAGACTTTGAGGGGGAGAAGGAGTTGGAATAAGAAGTATTGAACTTCAAACCATAATTGAAAAAATCCTATTAAAGCAAATCATAGACCTTGTATCAACAGGATGTGCATAGATATTTTTTCATTTTTAATACCTCCAATCTGCATGGCTTACAGGTAATTTATTCAATTCTGTTTTTAGCTGTTTCCAATTGGAAAAATAGTTGTCCATGTAGTAAAGAAATTTATCGTTATGATGTCGTTCAAGTAAGTGAACTATTTCATGCACGATAATATACTCTAAACATTGGATTGGCTTTTTTGCTAATTGGAGGTTAATCCAAACTCGTTTCTTTTCGATGTTACACGAACCCCATTTGGTTTTCATGAGTTTTACCTGCCATTGGCCCACTTTTACATTCAATTTCTTTTCCCACTTTTCAATGAGTTCAGGAATTTGTCTTTTGAGTTGAACCCGATACCATTCGTTCATGATTTGATGTCGCTTGCCAGTAGGTGTTCCAGGTCTTACATACATGTCGATGTATGTTTTGCTTTTTAAAACAACTTTGGGCGGTTTGTCATCCTCAATTATGTTCAGTAAATATCTTTTCCCCTGGAAGTAATGGCTTTCACGGTTTTTGTACTCTCTTGGCGAAATTCTTTCTTGTCCCTCGAATTTGCGCTGGTTTCTTTTAATCCAACCTAATTTTGAAATGGCATATAACCGGATGGCATCTTCATTTTCTCGTAATGGTGCAGCAATTCGAACCCTTCCCGTCGGTGGGTAAACAGCCAGGTGTATGTTCTTTATGTCTTTTCGAACAACATCAATTTTAATATTGCTGATGATGATTTGCTCCATTAGTAATCTCTTTGGTTTTTAACCAGATCTAATATCCTGTACACTTCACTTTCTTCCGCTATTTCGTATTTTTTTA